>CBHWDR010000710.1:0-1995 GCA_966112575.1 uncultured Chitinophagales bacterium | reverse complement strand
TTGAAAGCCTTTATAATGATTTTATTCAAAACCCTGAAAGTGTTGATCCTGAATTCCGCAAATTCTTTGAAGGCTTTGATTTCGCCCTGACGAGCGGCCTTGCAGCCAATGGCAACGGCCATGGGGCAGCCCCCGCGGGCGGACAGGTGAACGGCGGCCAGCTGGCCAAGGAATTTTCGGTCTATAACCTGATCCAGGCCTATCGCAAGAATGCCCACCTCGTGGCTAAGACGAACCCGATCCGGGAGCGAAAGGACCGGGGCGCGCAGCTGGATCCCAAATTTTTCGGCCTCACTGATGCCGACCTGGAGCAAAGCTTCGCCGCCGGCCAGTTTATCGGCATGGGGAGCGCGCCGCTGAAGCAGATCATCGAGAAGCTGAAGGCCGTGTACTGCGGTCATGTAGGCGCCGAGTTCCAGTATATCGTGCAGAACGACCGGCTGGAGTGGCTGCAGCGCGAATTGGAGAACGCTTTCGACCAGCCGGTGACACTGGAACAGCGCCGCCGGATCCTGGAGAAGCTGAACCAGGGCGTGATCTTTGAAAAATTCCTGCATACCAAATATATCGGTCAGAAGCGTTTCTCGCTTGAGGGTGGAGAAACCACCATCGCCGCACTGGATGCGATCATCACCACGGCCGCCGACAACGGCGTGCAGGAAGTGGTGATCGGGATGGCCCACCGTGGCCGCCTTAACGTGCTGGCCAACATCCTGGGCAAGACCTATGAACATATCTTCTCCGAATTCGAGGGCACGGCCATTCCCGACCAGACTATGGGTTCGGGCGACGTGAAATACCACCTGGGCTTTTCTTCGGAAGTGACCACGCCCAACGGCAAGGGCATCTACCTCAAGCTTACGCCCAACCCCTCGCACCTGGAGGCCGTAAACCCCGTGGTGCTGGGTTATTCCCGCGCCAAGGCGGATGTGCTCTATGAGTCCGAGTTCGATTCCGTTCTTCCCATCCTCATTCACGGCGACGCCTCCGTTGCCGGACAGGGCATCGTGTACGAGATCCTGCAGATGAGCGGGCTGAAAGGTTATTATAATGGCGGCACGATGCATTTCGTGATCAACAACCAGATCGGCTTTACGACGGATTTCGACGATGCGCGTACCTCCAATTATTCTACTTCGATCGCCGCCACGATCCAGGCCCCGGTGCTGCATGTGAACGGCGACGACCCGGAAGCGGTGGTTAAATGCGTGCAGATCGCGACCCGCTACCGCCAGGAGTTCAACTCCGACATCTTCGTGGACATGGTCTGCTACCGCCGCCACGGCCACAACGAAGGCGATGATCCGAAGTTCACCCAGCCGCAGCTTTATGCGCTGATCGACAAGCATGCCAACCCGCGCGAAGAGTATGTGCAGTTTCTGCTGAAGAATGGCACGCCCGACGCGCAGGAAATGGCGAAGGAGATGGAGAAGAAGTTCTGGAGCGACCTGCAGGAACGCCTCGACGAGGTGAAGCAGAACCCGCTGCCCTACAAATACCAGACGCCGGAGCTGGCCTGGCGCAGCCTGCGCAAAGCCACGGCTGCCGATTTCGATACTTCGCCGGCAACCGCTATCGCGGAACCGGCCTTCCGCAGCCTGTTCGACGGACTGATGAAATGGCCGGCGGAATTCAAGCCCCTGCGCAAGGTGGAGAAGATCCTGCAGGACAAGATCAAGCTGTTTGAAAGCGAAGGCAAGATCGACTGGGCCACGGGCGAGCTGCTGGCTTATGCCAGCCTGGTTGCCGAAGGCAAGGATGTGCGTATGAGCGGGCAGGATGTGAAGCGGGGTACTTTCTCGCATCGCCATGCCGTGATCTACGACGAGAACAACAACAACGAATACAACCGCGTGAATGGCCTTTCCAACGGCCAGGGCCATTTCCGCATCTATAACTCGCTGCTCAGCGAATATGCCGTACTCGGTTTCGAATATGGCTATGCGCTCGCCAATCCCGGGTCGCTGGTGCTCTGGGAAGCGCAGTTCGGCGATT
>CBHWDR010000709.1:0-1996 GCA_966112575.1 uncultured Chitinophagales bacterium | reverse complement strand
CACCGGGATGGTCAGCACGATCAGGATGGGCTTCACGATGGTATTGAGCAGGGCCAGCACAAAGGCCACGATGATGATCGTCCGGGCATCCTGGCTGATCTGTACGCCAGACAGGAAGTAGTCGGCCACATACACGGCCAGGGCGGTCACGAGCACTTTAATCAGGAAGCGCATGGTGGAGATTTTAGACAAAATACGAAGCCGCGATCTGCGACACAAAACCAACCAGCAAACCGGTATAGATCTCTTTTGGCGTGTGGTCCGAATCGATGAGGCGTGCGGTGCAGGTGAGTCCGGCCACGAGCAGGGCCAAGGAAAGGTAGGCGCCGAAGAACAGGTCGAGCCGCAGGGCCATGAGTCCGAACAGGGCGAGCATGACGCCCAGGGCGATCGCATGCATGCTGATCTTCATGTAGGCATTGAAGATGAGCCCGAGGCTGCAGGAAACGAAAACCGCCAGTCCGAACATCTCCACCTCATCGGGGAAATAGGGCAGGTTGCGGAATACATACCAGCCCCAGAAATAAAAGATCTCGCAGATCACGAAGGGGATGATGCGGTCTTTC
The DNA here is from genome assembly GCA_966112575.1 of uncultured Chitinophagales bacterium. Taxonomy (GTDB): domain Bacteria; phylum Bacteroidota; class Bacteroidia; order Chitinophagales; family Chitinophagaceae; genus Flavisolibacter. The sequence goes on along the minus strand of CBHWDR010000709.1, from coordinate 1,430 downwards.
CGGGTGGGCAGCTGGATGGAGGAGATGAACCCTACGCCCTTGGCCAGCAGGATCGCTACCAACGGCAGGAAGGTATAGTAGATCAGAAACTGGATGAAGATCAGCTTCTTCTGCCACTCGGTGCGGTCGGGGAAGAGCCGGGCTTCGAAAAGGAAGAAGAAGGCCACGAAGAGCGGGATGAAGAGCGGGTGGAACACATAGGAGATGATTTTCGCAGCGATGCGAATACCGATCGGGAACCCGCTGTTCTTCGGACGTTCTTCAGCAATCGTGCCTTCCGGGGAGATGATCATGACGCGAAGTACGTCAAAATTAGAGCTCCTTTCGCAGCCGGGCTACCGGAATGTTCAATTGCTCGCGGTACTTGGCCACCGTGCGTCGGGCGATATTATAGCCTTTCTCCTGGAGCAACTCGGTGAGGCGCTCGTCGGAAAGCGGCTTTTTCTTGTGCTCGCCCTCGATCAGGTCGGAAAGGATCTTCTTCACTTCGCGGGTAGACACTTCTTCGCCGGTATCGGTGGTCAGCGATTCGGAGAAGAAGAACTTGAGGCGATAGGTGCCGAATTCGGTCTGTACGAACTTGGAGTTGGCCACGCGGCTCACTGTGGAGATATCGAGGCCGGTTTTCTCGGCGATATCCTTCAGGATCATCGGGCGCAGCGAGGTCTCGTCGCCCGTGAGGAAGAAATCATGCTGGTGGTCCATGATCGCGGTCATGGTGCTGAGCAGGGTATGCTGGCGCTGCTTGATGGCATCGATAAACCATTTGGCCGCGTCGATCTTCTGCTTGATGAAGAGCACGGCCTCTTTCTGGCGGCGGTCTTTTTTCGTGCCGCGGTCGTATTCTTTCAGCATGTCGCGATACCCTTCCGAGATCCGCAGCTCCGGGGCGTTCTTCGAATTGAGGGTCAGCTCCAGCTTGCCGCCGTTGTTGAGGATGAAGAAGTCGGGCACCACGTAGCTCTCGGCCTTGTTCACTTCACCCACGTTGCCGCCGGGCTTGGGATTGAGCTTGGTGATCTGGTGCATCACTTCGCGCAGGTCCTCGTCGGAGAGGTTGAGCCCGCGCTGGATCTTCTCATAATGTTTCTTGGTGAACTCGTCGAAGTAGCGGGTGATGGCCTGGATGGCGATCTCCACGTCCTTGCCTTCTTCCTTCATGCGGTAAAGCTGGAGCAGGAGGCATTCCTGGAGGTTGCGGGCAGCCACGCCGGCCGGATCGAACTGCTGGATGCGCTGGATGATCGTCTCCACTTCCTGGTCGTTGGAATCGATGTTCTGGCGGAAGGCCAGGTCGTCCACGATGGCAGCCGTCTCGCGGCGCAGGTAGCCGTCTTCGTCAATAGAGCCGATGATCTGCTCGGCGATGCGAAACTCCCGGTCGTCGAGCTTCAGCATGCCCAGCTGGGCTTCGAGGATCTCGTAGAAGG
>CBHWDR010000708.1:0-2000 GCA_966112575.1 uncultured Chitinophagales bacterium | reverse complement strand
CCATGATCTTCCAGGAGCCGATGACCTCCCTCAACCCGGTGATGACCTGTGGCAGGCAGGTAATGGAAGCCCTGCAGGTACACAAAAAGATCAGCACTGCAGAAGCACGCAGCCAAACACTTCGCTGGTTCGAAAAAGTACGGCTCCCGCAGCCCGAAGTGCTTTTCAATCGCTATCCCCACCAACTCAGCGGCGGACAGAAACAGCGGGTGATGATCGCCATGGCCATGTGCTGCGAGCCGGCCCTGCTCATCTGCGATGAGCCCACCACCGCGCTCGACGTTACGGTGCAGAAAACCATCCTGCAACTCATCCGCGACCTGCAGAAGGAACGCAACATGGGCGTCATCTTCATCACCCATGACCTTGGGGTGGTTGCCCAGATCGCCGATCGCGTGGCCATCATGTACAAAGGCGAACTTGTGGACCAGGGAACGGCCGGAAAGATCTTCGCCGGGGCGGAGCATCCGTATACACGTGCCCTCATCGCCTGCCGGCCCGCCACCCACAAGCGGGGCGAACGGCTGCCGGTGGTCTCCGACTTCCTGGAGCCTTCCGCTAAGCAAGACCATGCATCGACCCTTCCTTCCACACCGCTAAGCGACGAAGTGCTGATGAAGGTGGAAGCGCTGAGCGTTCGCTTCACGCAGAAAACCGACTGGCTGGGGCGCCCGAAGCAGGTATTCACGGCCGTGGATGATGTGAGTTTTGAGATCATGCAGGGCGAAACGCTCGGGCTGGTGGGCGAATCGGGATGCGGCAAGACCACGCTGGGTCGTACGCTGCTAGGGATCATCCCCGCCAGTTCCGGATCGGTTCTTTATAAGGATCGCGATATCGCACGGCTCAACCCTTCGGAATTCACCGCGCTGCGCAAAGAAGTGCAGCTTGTATTCCAGGATCCCTATTCTTCGCTGAATCCGCGGCTGACCATCGGAGCCGCTATTGCCGAACCAATGGCGGTAGCCGGCCTCGAACGCAACGCCGCCGCCAGAAAAAAGCGGGTGGCCCAACTGCTAGACCGGGTGAACCTGCCTGCTACCGTTGTGGATCGCTACCCCCACGAGTTTTCCGGGGGGCAACGCCAGCGCATCGTGATCGCGCGGGCCCTGGCCCTGAGCCCGGACTTCCTTGTTTGCGACGAATCGGTTTCCGCCCTGGATGTGAGCGTGCAGGCGCAGGTACTCAACCTGCTCAATGAATTGAAACGGGATCTCGGGCTCACCATGCTCTTTATCTCCCACGACCTCTCCGTGGTTCGCTATATGTGCGACCGCATGCTGGTGATGAACAAGGGCCGCATCGTGGAACACGGACCCGCCGACGAAGTGTACCACCATCCCAAAAATGAATACACCCGCCAGCTGATCGAGGCCATACCCGCCATCAGAACCGGGGGCTGAACATCTTCCCTTCGTATTCCTCCAGGTAAAACATGGCCGCGCTGTTTCGCTGTTTATAGAGATGGCGCTTGAGTAGTTTCTGCAGCTGGGGCTGTATTGCTTCGGACTCCTTCAGTTTTTCCTGGCTGAGGTCCGTGAAGGCTTCCGAGCTGAATTCTTCCCGCTCGCCTTCCGTCTTCCACAGGTAAGGTGCCTGCTTCGGCAGGATACCGGATAGTCCCAGCTTCCAGCTGTTGTCCTTCTTGTTGTTCTTATACTTGAAAAAATATACAAATCCATCTTTATCTCCTGCACGCGCCGGAAGTTTGTCGAGGTAAGCGATCGTATCGGGCTCCTCATAGGATTCGCCAAGCAGCTTTGCCTTGGCCAGCAGAACAGGCTCGGCGAAAGCCGAAGGGAACAGGGCCATCTTTCCGCGCTTCTGCAGTTCCTCATAAAGGTCATACCGGTATTCATCATCAGCAGCCAGCAGTTGCCAGATCGAATCGGGCACCGCGCGACCATGCTGCAACAGGAGCAGGGATGTGGAATACCGCAGCTGCTTGCCCGCGTTCTGCAGCAGGCTGTTCATGAATGCCGGCACGGCCGCACTGCGCT
>CBHWDR010000707.1:0-2006 GCA_966112575.1 uncultured Chitinophagales bacterium | reverse complement strand
AAGAAGTTACGGGTGCCTGGCTGAAAACCCTTTTCGGACTCCCGGAAACGGCGTCCTATTCCTTTGTCACCGGCTGCCAGCAGGCACACATCACCTGCCTCGCTGCCGCGCGGCATGCGGTGCTGGAGGCCCATGGCTGGGACGTGGAAGTGCAGGGGCTGAGCGGCTCGCCTACCATCCGCATCCTCTGCAGCGATCAGCGGCATGGCTCTGCCGTGCGGGCGGTGCGTTTGCTCGGCCTGGGCACGGGCAATATCGAAGCCCTGCCTTCCGATGACGCAGGACTTTTACAACCGGAAGTCTTGCGTGCCGCCCTGGAGAAATGGAAGGGCCACCCGGTGATCGTGATGTTGCAGGCCGGGGAGCTGAGCACGGGCATCTATGATCCGTTCGCACGCCTCATTCCGGTAGCCAAAGCGTATGGCGCCTGGGTGCATGTGGACGGCGCCTTCGGCCTTTGGGCAGCGGCATCACCACTCTATCGTCATTTGCTGGAAGGGGTAGAGGATGCCGACTCCTGGGCAACCGACGGTCACAAATGGCTGAACGTGCCCTACGACAGCGGCTATGCCTTCATTGCTCAACCCGAGGCACATGCGGCCGCTATTTCCTATCGCACTTCCTATCTTGCCAGTACAGGCGAAGCCCGCGACCAGATGGATTGGACGCCGGAGTGGTCGAGGCGCGGGCGCGCACTGGCCACCTATGCTGCCATACGGGAGCTCGGACGTTCGGGCATCGCGGCCCTTGTGGAGCGCAACTGCCAACTGGCGCGGATGCTGGTGGAAGAACTGGGAAAACTGCCGGGCGTGGAGATCATCTGGACGCCCCTGATCAACCAGGGCATGGTCCGCTTTCTCGACCCGCGGCCGGAGGCGACCGAAGCCGACCACGACCGCTTTACCGATGAGCTGATCACCGCCATCCTCCGCAAGGGTGATGCCTTCTTTGGTGGAGTGACCTGGCGGGGCCGGCGCGCCATGCGCATATCGGTGAGCAACTGGCTTACCGATGAGGCAGCGATCCTGCAGGTGATCGATTCCATCCGCCAGCTACTTACTGAGCGCTACGTCGACGGTCAGTCCTGATCCTTCATCTGCTCTTCGGCGTCTGCCGCTTCCTGCGGATCGGGATAGTCTTCCGGGCTGGCTACTTCGCGCAGGTACTTCTCCCCTCTTTCATCGATCAGCTGGTGCTTCTGCGGATCGAGACTGCGATCCTGCGGCGTGGGATTGCTCGCATTGCCGGTTTCGGCGTTGGGTAAATGCTCTTCCGGTCCGGGTTGTGCTGCTGCCATGGCAAAAAATTTATAGTGTTAAGGGCGAGCGCCACTGTGCAGCTCATCCCTGTCTTATGAAAGATGAAAAGATTATACCAGAGGATGGCGGTGTGCCAAAGGAAAAAGAATCAGGATATTTGTTGGAACACCCGGCCATGACAGACAACCAATTCGACCCCTCGATGCTCGATGCATATTACGGCAGCCTGCCCCAGGGCGTGCTTTGGCTCGAACCGGTGCATGATGCGTCGGGGGCCATCACTGACTTTCATTACGCTTATGCCAACGAGGCGCTGAAAGACCTGCTCCGCCTTCACGGCGTCGACTTCCGGGACCTGCGGATCAGCAATTCCCCTTCACTCTCGGAAGAGACCCGTCCCCGCATCCTCGCCGATTGCATCCAGGTGTTGCAGACCGGTACGCCGTCGGACCATAAAATTCTCAATACGCGGATCGGCCATCATGCCCGGATCTTCCGTACGCGCTTCCACGGCGGCGTGCTTACGGTGATGCAGGATTATACGGAAGAACAGGCGGCGATCCGTACGCTTGAAGAGAACCGTCAGCAACTCGAGCGACAGACCCGCCTCGCCAATTCCGTTTTTGATGCGTCGATCAATGCGGCTTTTATTGCCAAAGCCTGGCGCAACGAAGCGGGGATGGTGGTGGATTTCGTGATACAGCGGGCCAATAAAGCATTCTACCGGATGCTCCGCCTGGATGAAGG
>CBHWDR010000706.1:0-2008 GCA_966112575.1 uncultured Chitinophagales bacterium | reverse complement strand
CAGCCGTCAGTGCGCACCGGGGACAGCGCTATGAAGGCTGGTCCAAAATGAATTTTACGGCCCTGCTCCTGCATGGGCTGGGAGCGATTGGCGTATTCATCGAGATCATTGCCAGCCGGCTCCTCCTGTTTTCCCTGGCCATGATCGGGCTGTCGGTACTGGCGATCGGTGTGATCCTGTTTATCAAGTGGTTCACCAACGAGGCCATACCCGGTTGGGCTACGACGGCTTTCTCCTCCATGCTGGTGGTCCTGCTCCAGAGTTTCCTGCTTTCCCTGTTCACGATCTTTCTTTTCCTTTCGTTCCAGGGCGCACGTCCCTTTATTCCTGCCCACGACCATGACCGGTATATCCGTGAAGTAGAAGGAGGACCGCATGGGTAAGGACCTGCATTATCCCGGCCAGGAACTGGAGCTGTTCCGGGAAGCGCGGAACTGGAAACGATATTTTTCTTCCCGGCTCCGTCCCTATATCAGGGGCCGCGTGCTGGAGGTAGGTGCCGGGCTCGGAGAGAATCAGCCGTACCTCACGAACGAACAGGTGACGAGCTGGACCTCACTCGAGCCGGATCCATCACTCTTCGAAGCACTGCAAGCCCGGATGACGCAGGTAAATAACGTGCAGGTCCATGCGATCCAGGGCACAACAGCGATGCTGGGAAAAAACACCGGATTCGATACCATACTGTACATCGATGTGCTGGAACATATCGAGGCCGACAATGAAGAACTGCGCCGGGCGTCTGATCTGCTGCTTCCGGGAGGCCGGCTGATCGTTCTTTCACCCGCCTACCCGGCGTTATTCAGCCCTTTTGACAAGGCGATCGGACATTATCGCCGATACACCCGAGCTGTGCTCCGGCAGGCCGCACAGGGTTTGGACCTGCAGGAAGAGAAACTGTTCCATCTCGAATCTGCCGGATGTGCCCTGCTCCTGGTGAATAAAGCCCTTGCCCGGAAGTCGTACCCAACCCGCAAAACCGTACGGTTCTGGGACCACTTCGTGGTGCCGGTGTCGAAGGGGCTTGACCGCTTGTTTGGCTATCGTTTCGGGAAATCCATCATCGGTATCTGGAGAAAATCATCATGACCGGCACGCGAACCGATACAGCCACCTGGTCATGGAAAACGATCCTGTTTTTTTCTCTGCTGACGCTTGTTGCCTACTGGCCGCTTTCCACCGGATTATTCGCGGTAAAAAATGACAATATCACCTATTTCCTGCCCTGGCGCTTCCAGGTCAGCGAGGCGATCCGTGGCGGGAACCTGCCCCTTTGGTCGCCCTATCTTTACCTGGGCATGCCCCTTCATGGCGATATGCAAAGCGGCGCCTGGAATCCATTTGTCTGGCTGCTTTCCTTACCCGGAAGGTATAACCTAACCAGCCTGCACGTGGAGACGATGCTCTATCTCCTGCTTAGCGGCCTGGGCATGCACCGCCTGCTTGCTGCCTTACGGATGGACCGAGCCTATTGCGTCCTTGGTGGCGCGGCTTACCTGCTTTGCGGCTTCAACACCGATGTTGCGGGCAGCAACCTCGCCTTTCTCGGATCGGCCGCCTTTCTTCCTTTTATATTCGCTTATGCAGTGGACATGCACCGATACCAGGCGCATGCTTCTGCCATTCGTCTGTCGATGGCCCTGAGCCTGCTGCTGGTTTGTGGTTATCCTTCTTTTTTTATCTGCGCCGCCTATGTGCTGGCTGCAGGAATGATCTTCTCGCTCGTGCAGAAGGCCGGCAACAGAACTTTCACGATCAGGCTTCTTCGCAGTTACGGGCTGACGGCCATTTGCTTCCTGCTCCTCTGTGCGCCTGCATTGATCTCCTTCTGGCAGATCCTTCCGCATTACCAGCGCGGCAGCGGCGTATCGCTGCCGATCGCGCAGACCAACGCGTTCGAGCTGAAATATACCTGGTCCTATCTCAACCCTGGCTTTACGGCAGCGCAGAACGGAAGCACGGACCTCATCTCCCGGAACGGCTATTTCAATATCCTGCTCCTGGCAAG
>CBHWDR010000705.1:0-2015 GCA_966112575.1 uncultured Chitinophagales bacterium | reverse complement strand
AAGAGAATCCGGTGGGCCAGCCGGGAGTAAGCTTTGATGAGGGCGTAGAACACGGAGGCAAGATAACATCCGTTGACCGGTAACCGTCAACGGTTAACGGTCAACGCTCAACAGTTAGCATTTCTATCATCTGCCTTCTTATCTTCGCTGCGCGCAAAACAGATCCTCATGCTCCCCAAATACAAACGAATCCTCCTCAAGCTTTCCGGTGAATCTTTAATGGGTGATAAAAGTTTCGGTTTCGATACTTCGGTGTTGAGCCAGTATGCCCAGGACATCAAGTCGATCACCGATCTGGGTGTGCAGGTGGCGATCGTGATCGGGGGTGGTAAGATCTACCGCGGCATGAACGAAGCCGAGACCGGCATCGAGCGGGCCCATGGCGATTACATGGGCATGCTGGCCACCGTGATCAACGGCATGGCCCTGCAGGCCGCGCTGGAAAAGATCGGCGTTTATACCCGTTTGCAAAGCGCCATCAAGATGGAGCAGATCGCCGAGCCCTACATTCGCCGCCGCGCGATCCGCCACGTAGAAAAAGGCCGTGTGGTGATCTTCGGCGCCGGCACGGGTAACCCTTATTTCACAACCGACACGGCCGGTTCGCTGCGCGCCATTGAGATCAAGGCCGACGTGATCATGAAAGGTACCCGGGTAGACGGCATCTATACCGCCGATCCCGAAAAAGACCCTACGGCTACCCGTTTCAGCGTCATCAGCTTCCAGGAATGCATCAGCAAGAAGCTGAATGTTATGGACATGACGGCCTTCACCCTCTGCATGGAGAACGACCTGCCCATCGTCGTGTTCGACATGAACACGCCGGGCAATCTTCGCCGTGTGGTGACCGGTGAAAAAGTGGGTACCTTGGTGAAAGGCTAGTGCTTTTACTAAGTGTAATTACGAATTTTTTTAATTGGCAATTCGGCGCTAAGTGTTTCCCATAGCGGGTTCCAGAAAAATTGCTTAGCTTGTCCACGAAACTTACCTGGACTAACTGCATGTACCTCCTTGCCATTAATCTGCCCTTGATTGCAATCATTGCTGTGCTTGTAACAGCCCTCATCTTTATCGGTGCCATTTATTTTTTTATCCGAAGCCGCCGATCACTCCGACAAACAATTGAAGAGAATGGATTGAAGAAGCCTTCGTACCCGGGCCGAAAGGAATCGGCGCAGCGATACGAACGCAGTACGGTTGTTGAACTCGAAGAGCAGTTCGCGCGTCGCCGGTTCGAAGCGAATGCGAATGTTCGTGAAGAGCCACGCCGTCCGCAGCCGGTGCACACGGCGCCGGAGCCGGAAGTAGGGCTGGTGGAAGATTTCAAAAACACGATCGCCAAGCAGCAACGTCTGCTCGATACCTACCTGGAGAAAGTAGAAGACCTCGAGAAAGAACACCGTGAGGAACTGGAGCTGCAGAACAACCGCCTGGAAAAAGAGATCGCGAAATTGCACGGTGTGATCGAAGATAAAGATGCCGAGCTCGAAGAGCTTGCGGAGCAGGCCAAGGCCGGGCAACGCATGGCGGCGCGCATCGAGGAAGCCTACCAGGAGTTCGAGCAGCTGCAGCAGAAGATGGTGGCCCTGGAGAAGCAGGCCAACCGGGCCAACAACCTGACCATCGAGCTGGAAGACACCCGCCAGTCGTACGAGCAGGTGCTGAAGGAGCTCGCCCGCAAGCAGGAGAAGCTCGAGGAGGTGATGAACGATAACCACCGCATGCGCAGCGAGATGGATGACCTGGAGGATAAGCTTTCCGAAGCCAATGCCCAGCGCCAGCAGCTTTATAAGAAAGTACAGTTCCTTACCGACCTCAATAACGATATGCAGAGCATGTCGGATACCAACAAAAAGCTGCAAACCGAGATGCGCCGCATCGGCGAGCTGGAAAGCATGCTGAACATGATGGCGGAGGAACGCGACCACCTGCTCCGGAAGAAGTTCGATCGGTAGTTCTCTGAGTTTGCGAGTTTGCGTGTTCGCGGGTTCAAAAGTTTAAACGTTCAAGAGTTC
>CBHWDR010000704.1:0-2022 GCA_966112575.1 uncultured Chitinophagales bacterium | reverse complement strand
CCCTGGATCACTTTGGCCGTTTTGATTTGTTCTTTCTTAAACGTGGCCATGGGGGGCTGAGCGTGTAACAGCCCGCAGGTGAAGAGGAAGGCGAATAGGAATAAGGACTTCATGTCCGTAAGTTACGAAGCGGACCGGGCTTTGCAAGTTGTTCAGGGATTAGGGTATTGGGTATTAGGGTATTTAGGTATTGGGATAGTAAGGTATTTGGGGATTGGGGATTTTGTGATTTGGGGGTGAACCGTTGGTGGGAGGCTGGCCGCATTGTTCAATTGGATCGGGAGGGAGGGAGAGGAAGGTCTCCGGTGTCGTAGGCAGTGGTGCGGAGGAAGGGTTGCCTTTCGTCTTTACGGTAGAGTTCGAGGCGAAACACATTGCATTGTGCCTTCATGCCGGGTTTGGCATAGATGCCGATCATTTTCAAAGTATAAGCCTCATTCGCATAAGTATTGGTCATCGTGTCGGCTTCGTTTTCCAGGGCTTCAAATTCTTCGCGTTGCACCAGCTCGAGGGTCAGGAAGGTTCCATTTCGCCGGATGTAGGCATATCCCAGGTCTACTGCAGCCACGAGCGGTCCACTGGTCTTTTTTGAACTGGTCAGCAGGTGATAGTTGATACTGTTGAGGACCTTGCTGCCGTGCAATTGGTTGTGTGTAAAGCTTTCGAAGCCGCCAAACTTCTGGGCCGCACCAACGATTGTCAGACCCATCGCGGCGATAAAGAGAAACAGTATTTTCATACGGAAATATATATGCATCGTTTCATGAAAGCAAGAAGCTGCCGAAGCAGCTTCTCTATAAACTTCCTTAATAACTTACTACCTCAATACCCAATACCCAATACCCAATACCCAATACCCAATACCTCAATACCTAACTACCAAACTTCACAACAGCTCCCGCACCGCGGCAATCACCGCCGGCAGGTTCGCCACCTCCTGACCGCCAGCCGTAGCCAGGGTCTTCTGTCCGCCGCCGCCGCCTTTGATCAGCGGGGCGATGGTTTTCTTGATGAGGGCGCCTGCATCAAGGCCTTTACCGGTGGCAATGGCTTCGTCGAAGAGCAGGACGATGCCCGCCTTGCCTTCGATATTGGCCGCCAGCGCAATGACATGGCCGGCCACACGGCCTTTCAGCTCGAAAGCGAGTTTCTTCAGCGCATCGGCGGAAGAAGCCTCCACTACGGCACCGATGAACTGCGCATTGCCGATGGACTCCGCCTTGCCGGCGAGGGTTTCCGCCTGGGCACGGAGGCCGGCCGACTCGAATTTCTCGAGCTGCTTCTTCAGGCTGGCGCCTTCCTCGGAGAGCGCGGCGATGGCCTTCGTCAGGTCCTTGGGATTCTTCAGGGCTTCCTTCACCCCTTTAAGTTGTTCTAATTGCTCGTAGAGCCAGGCTTCGGCAGCCGCGCCACTGACGGCTTCCACGCGGCGTACGCCTGCCGCAACGGCTGCTTCAGAGGTAAGCTTGAAGAAGCCCAGCTCACCGGTGGCGCCGACGTGCGTGCCTCCGCAAAGCTCGATGGAGTAGTTCGGATCGATGGTCACCACGCGCACGGTATCGCCATACTTCTCGCCGAAAAGCGCCATGGCGCCGGTTTTCATCGCTTCTTCCTTCGGCATGTTGCGGATGACCACGGGAATATTTTCACGGATCTTCTCGTTTACGATCGTTTCCACCTGTCGGATCTCTTCCTCGCTCATCTTCGAAAAATGGGAGAAGTCGAAACGCAGGTACTCGGCATTCACCAGCGAGCCTTTCTGGGCCACGTGCGTGCCCAGCACTTGCCGCAACGCTGCGTGGAGCAGGTGCGTAGCGGAGTGGTGGATCGCCGTGTGCTTGCGCTTGGCCCCATTCACCTGGGCCTTTACCGGGCCATCAAAGCTTTCGGGCAGCTCAGGCAGGATATGTACAATGAGGTCGTTCTCTTTTTTCGTGTCGATCACTGCGTATTGCCTGTTGCCTACAGCCAATTGCCCCGTATCGCCCACCTGTCCGCCGCTCTCGGCATAGAAAGGCGTGC
>CBHWDR010000703.1:0-2024 GCA_966112575.1 uncultured Chitinophagales bacterium | reverse complement strand
TACCAAGCACCTGGGAGCAGTCATCGATATAGTCGACCGAAGGATCGATAAAGAGCAGAGCGTCTGCTCCGGTAGCAAGCCGGGTGTTGTTACATACGATATTGCCCGTGGCCCAGGTCGGAGGTCCCCACACAACGAGCGCGAGATTTGTGGAATCGGTGGTCGAATTAGCACCCATCACGTTGTTGCGAACGATGATCCGTGTGCTGTCGAACGGAAGGGTCGTTTTTGGCGAAGCAAGGATGTTCGAAGGACGCGACCAATTATTTGGAACGCCATTCAGGAAGCCTGAGGAATCGATGATGTTATTCTCGATATAATTTGTTCCTACGCCAAAGCTCACGATACCATAGAGGAAGGTATTCTTAACACAGTTGTTATACACATGGCATTCCCGGGTCATGCCGCCGATGGCAATACCAAAGCCTTGTTGCTGGTTATACTCATAACCGGCATTGGTAATGGTGTTGTGGTGGATCTGGTTGTAGCCGGAATTGGCGCCGCTCAGCTGGATCGCGGTACGATTACAGCTATCGATGATCAGGTGGTGAATATTGATGTTCGATAAACGCATAGGGATGGGATGCGTTTCCTGGCCATTGCACCAGACCGTACGGGTACCCAGGGGATCCGTATTACCGGCATAGATGCCATCCTGCCCGATGTTGCGGAAACGACTGTGGTGGATCTCGATCGAATCCATGACAAAGCTCGGGTAATTGAACGCGGGGTCACATCCCGGATCCTGCTTTGCCCAAACACCATAGGTCTTTTTATATACATCGAAACGCTCCACTTCTACGACCCTCGAACGCCCGAGGATGCCCACGGCTACGCCCGCACCATCATCGCCGGGGCGATAAACCTTAAACCCGTAATAGGTCGACGGATCGCCGCTGCCGCTGATCTTGATGTAAGAACTGCTCTTCACCTCGATACCTGAAGTCATCCAAACCTGGCCGCCTTCATTGGTGATCACGATCGGACATCCGGCTGTTCCATGATAATTCTCCATGGAAAAATAGTTCCAGTTGTATTGCGCGCGCAACACAACCGTGTCGCCGGGGTTGACCGGCATATACCAGGTGGAGTCGTTGGCATTAATATAGCGCCCGCCATCAGCTCTCGGTACCACATAGCGTTTTACCCCCTGGCATCCGGCCGGTGTGGGCACAGGAAGTATGGTCACCTCAACTGTATCCCTGGCGAACAGACTGTCGTTGTCACGAGCAGACAGCTCGAATGCATATACGCCTGCATTAAGCTGACGGATCCAGGTCTGCGCCTGGGAAGAGTCAGCGATAGTGGAACCTGCCGGTCCGGAAAGCTTTCTCCAGGATAAAGAAGTGATCGTACCATCGCTGTCGGAAGCGGATCCCGATAACCGCACGGAATCCATCGGAAGCACAAGGGTGGTATCCAGGCCCGCGAAGACAACAGGAGCCTGCAGGGCAGCGAGTACCGTGACCTGCACGGTATCCACGGCGGTAGCCATGCTGTCGTCGGCAACGGTGATCGCAAAACGATAGGTGCCCGCTGCGAGTCCGCGTACCCAGGTGCTATAAGACGAACTGTCGCTAATGACACTCATTACAGGTCCTGCGACCTGTCGCCAGCGGCTGCTCACAATAGTTCCGTCGGCATCCGTTGCCGTGCCCGTAAGGCGTATCGAATCCAATGGCAGCCTGATCGTTGTGTCCGCACCGGCATTTGCTACCGGCGCCTGGTTCAGCACCGGTGCGGGAAGAACGGTTACGGAAACCGTATCCCGTGCAAAGCCGGAAGCATTGTCGGTAGCCTGCAACTGAAATTGGTACACGCCACTTATGAGTCCGGTAACGTTGGTGGTGGCGCTCGACGCCGCGCTGAAGCTTCCGGCAGCGGGCCCGGAAATGCGCGTCCACTGGTAAGCCGTGATCGTTCCATCGCTATCCACTGCCGAGCCGGAAAGGCTTACCGTATTCACGGGAAGGGTAATGGTCTGATCAGGGCCTGCGTTGACCGAGGGAAGAAGGTTCGGCGCC
>CBHWDR010000702.1:0-2026 GCA_966112575.1 uncultured Chitinophagales bacterium | reverse complement strand
GGCTGCAATAATATGTGCTCGTTCTGCGTGGTGCCCTTCACCCGCGGACGCGAGCGCAGCCGCGAAACCGGCAGCATCCTCCAGGAATGCCGGGAGCTCTTCGGGCAGGGCTACAAGGAAGTGACCCTGCTCGGACAGAACGTTGATTCCTATTATTATGTATCGCCTGAAGGCCAGACCGTGAACTTCGCCCAGCTGCTGGAAGGGGTAGCCATGATCTCGCCCGAGCTGCGGGTTCGCTTTTCGACCTCGCACCCCAAGGACATCACCGACGAGGTGCTGCACACCATGGCCCGCCACGAGAACATCTGCAAATACATTCACCTGCCCCTGCAAAGCGGTTCAACGCGGGTGCTGCAGCTGATGAACCGGAGTTATTCCCGCGAATGGTACATGGCCAAAGTGGACCGGATCCGTGAGCTCCTCCCCGACTGCAGCCTGTCCTCCTCCGTGATCGCCGGCTTCTGCACCTAAACGGACCAACACCACCAGGACCCGCTGGACTTGATGCGGTAGGCGCAGTACGACATGTGCTATTTGTTCTTCAACCGCGAACGCCCGGGTACCCTGGCCCAGCGCCGCTACGCCGATGATATTCCCGAAGAAGTGAAGAAGCGCCGGCTGAAGGAGATCGTGGATCTGCAGAACCGGCTTTCGCTCGAGCGGAACCTGCTCGACCTGAACCAGACCTATAAGGTGCTGATCGAGTCGGATTCGAAACGCGACGGGCAGGCCTGGATGGGCCGCAACAGCCAGAATAAGGTGATCGTTTTCCCCAAGGGCAACCGGGATCATCGCCCCGGCGATTATGTGTGGGTGCAGGTGAAGGAGTGTACGAAGGCGACGCTGCTGGGGGAGATCGTTGATCGTTGATGGTTAACGGTCAACCGTCGACCGATGAAAGGCAGGAAAGAAAGTTAAAAAGACAGGCATTCGTGTCATTCGTAAAAAATTCGTGTCATCACCATGGATCTACAAAGTATCAAGAACCGCTTCGGGATCATCGGCAACTCGCCGGCGCTGAATTATGCGCTGCAGGTGGCCACACAGGTGTCCAACACCGACCTGACCGTGCTCATTGCCGGTGAGAGCGGCGTGGGCAAGGAAGCGTTTTCGCATATCATCCACTCGCTCTCGGCGCGCAAGCACAATTCCTTCATCGCGGTCAATTGCGGCGCCATCCCAGAAGGCACGATCGACTCGGAATTGTTCGGGCATGAGAAAGGCTCCTTCACCGGCGCGGTCGACAGCCGCAAGGGTTATTTCGAAACCGTGAATGGCGGTACCATCTTCCTCGACGAGATCGGGGAAATGCCCCTCGGCACCCAGGCGCGCCTCCTGCGCGTGCTGGAGACCGGGGAGTTCATCCGCGTGGGCTCTTCGAAAGTGCAGAAGACCGACGTTCGCGTGATCGCCGCCACCAACAAGGACCTCCTGCAACTGGTGCAGAACGGCCGGTTCCGCGAAGACCTGTACTATCGACTCAATACGGTGCCCATCCGGGTGCCCTCGCTGCGCGACCGGCGGGAGGACATTCCCCTGCTCTTCCGCAAGTTCGCCGTTGACTTTGCCGAGCGCTACAAAACGGCGCCGGTGCAGCTGGATGACGAAGCCCGGCAGCGCCTGATGGCCTATCCCTTCCCGGGCAATATCCGCGAGCTGAAAAATATTGCCGAGCAGATCTCGGTGCTTTCCATCGACAAGCAGATCCACGCTCCGGAGCTGGGCAAGTTCCTGCCCGAGCATTCGACCAACCGCCTGCCGGTACTGGCTCATAACGGCGAGAGCGCGTCGGGTCCCGAGTTTAGCAACGAACGGGAAATTCTTTATAAGCTTTTCTTCGATATGAAACGGGATGTGACCGAGTTGAAGAAGCTGTTCTTTGAAGTGATGCAGAACCCGGCCATGGCTGCCCAGCACCCGGGCGTGCTCAACGAGGTTAAAGAATTGCAAACTCATGAAATGCAGGCGCCGGTCTTGGTAACTTCATCCCTGCCTTCGGGCCAGCCCGTGGTGATGCATCATC
>CBHWDR010000701.1:0-2028 GCA_966112575.1 uncultured Chitinophagales bacterium | reverse complement strand
CACCCAGGTCGCCCTTACCCTGCCGGCGGATGGCCACTTTCTCCTCATTCATCTCCTTCTCGCCTACCACCAGCATATAGGGCACCCTCATGAGCTCGGTATCCCGGATCTTCTTGCCGATCTTTTCGTTGCGATCGTCAATCTCCGCACGAATATCCCATTTTTTTAATTTCTCCAAAACGGTTTTTCCGTAGTCGAGGAACTTATCGGAAATCGGCAGGATCTTGACCTGGATGGGCGCCAGCCAGGTCGGGAGCTTGCCCGCATAATGCTCCAGCAGGAAGCCGATAAACCGCTCATGGGT
Organism: uncultured Chitinophagales bacterium; assembly: GCA_966112575.1. Lineage (GTDB taxonomy): Bacteria > Bacteroidota > Bacteroidia > Chitinophagales > Chitinophagaceae > Flavisolibacter. The sequence goes on along the minus strand of CBHWDR010000701.1, from coordinate 1,724 downwards.
ACCCAGCGGGGCCCGGTGGATGATCAGCGGGGTCTCGGTCGTGTTTTCCTCCGTGGTATAATGCAGCTTGAAGCTTCGTCCCTGTGAAAAGTCAACCTGGTTGGTAGCTAGGGTGAATTCCCGCCCGATCACACTATAGATCTGCACGTCAATTTTCGGACCGTAAAAAGCGGCTTCGTCCTGGACTTCAACAAAGGGAATGTTGGATTCGATGAGTACATCGCGTACCATGGTCTCCGTTTCCTTCCAGAGCTCGGGCTCATTGACGTATTTGACGCCCAGCTTTTCCGGTGAATGCAGGGAAAGCCGCATGACGTATTTATCGACGCCGAAGATCTTGAAATATTTGAGGTACATCTCGTTCACCGCACGGAACTCGTCGGCGAACTGCTCCTTGGTGCAATAGATGTGCGCATCGTTCATGTGCAGGCAGCGTACGCGCATCAGTCCGAACAGCTCCCCGCTCTGCTCATAGCGGTAACAGGTTCCGTATTCGGCAATGCGGTAAGGCAGGTCGCGGTAACTCTTCGGGATGGCATTGAAGATCTTGTGGTGATGCGGGCAGTTCATCGACTTCAGGTAATATTTCTCCCCGTCCATCTCCATCGGCGGGTACATGCTGTCGGCATAATATGGCAGGTGACCCGAGGTCAGGTACATGCTCTCCTTGGCGATATGCGGCGTCACCACGCGTTTGTAGCCCGCTGCCAGTTCGGTTTCCTTGGCCAGCTTCTCCAGGTCCTCGATCATCACCGTACCATTGGGCAGCCACATGATCAGGCCCGGTCCCACATCATCATCCATAGTGTAGATCTCCAGCTCCTTACCCAGCTTGCGGTGGTCGCGCTTCTTCGCTTCCTCCAGCAGGAGCAGGTACTCGTCGAGCTGCTTCTGCGAGGGGAAGGTGACGCCGTAGATGCGGGTGAGCTGCTTGTTCTTCTCATCCCCCTTCCAGTAAGCACCGGCGATGTTCATCAGCCTGATCGCCTTGATAAAGCCTGTAGCGGGGATATGCGGTCCGCGGCAGAGATCCGTGAAGGCCCCCTGCGTATAGAAGGTGATATTGCCATCCTGCAGGTTCTGCAGCAGATCGAGCTTGTACTCATCCCCTTTGTCGGCAAAATATTGCACCGCTTCCGACTTGGAGATCTCCTTGCGGATATAGGTATTGTTCTGCTTCGCCAGCTCGGCCATCTTCACTTCCAGCTTGCGCAGGTCTTCTTCGGAGATATGCCGGTCGCCGAGGTCCACGTCGTAGTAGAAGCCATTGTCCACCGGCGGGCCGACCCAGAACTTCACGCCCGGGAACATCGATTCGATGGCTTCGGCCATGAGGTGGGCGGAAGAATGCCAGAAGGTGTTCTTGCCTCCGTTGTCTTCCCAGGTGAGCAGTTTCAGCGAGGCATCCGTGTCGATGGCGCGCGTGGCATCCCACACCTCTCCGTTGATCTCGGCAGCGAGTACTTTACGGGCCAGGCCTTCTGAAATGGACCTGGCGATATCCAGTGCGGAAACCCCTTTCGCATATTCGCGAACGGCTCCGTCGGGCAATGTGATCTTGATTTGTTCACTCATAAAGAGGGGCAAAATTAACAAATCCAACGCTACCATGCCCCTTTTGTACCCGCCTTAGTATTTAATTTGCAACCCGTGAACCTTATGCCCTTGCGTCAACTTCTTCGCGGCCTGTTTTTGTGGGTGCTCCTTACTCCCTTTACCGCCCT
>CBHWDR010000700.1:0-2035 GCA_966112575.1 uncultured Chitinophagales bacterium | reverse complement strand
CCCGTTCGATTGGGAGTGCAAAACTAGAAGGTTCCTTTCAAACCACCAAAAAAAATTTGGGGGAGAAGCTCATTTTTTCGGGCTTTTTATTTCCCTTCACAAATGAGGCAGAGGAGACAAAGAACTAAGTGATGCGGCTTTCTAAAAGCGGACGGCAAAGATAGGAAGTTCTGTGTTACCGTTCCAAATTTTTTGCTGATTTGTTTCCAAAGATTTTCTAAAAATCCGTGGGCAAATGTCGTAAACGTCAGGAGGTTCAAAAAGCGGTTGCAAAGATAAGAAGCTCACCTACTTCCGCCAAAATAAATCTTTGATTTCGGGGAATATTTTTTCGCCACGCCAGACGCTTCTCTTATGTATATCTCATCCCCTGCCACCTACCCTCCCCGGTTGTTCTTCATGCATATTTCCACCAGCCTGCTTAGCTTTGGACCTTACCTGAACCGATGCATAACGAACCGCTCGCAGCCCGGCCGAAAAGCCTTCGCACCTTCCCGATCCTGGAACTGGCCCTGATCATAGGTATGGCACTGGTGCCCCTCTTCCTGACCTTCCCCTATCGCGTCAATATTTTCCTGTCCTGGGAGGGCGCCTACCGCCTCAGCGAAGGGCAGATTCCTTACCGCGATTTCGGCATGCCCATGGGTTATATGTACTGGGTGATCCCGGCGGCTTTCTTCAAACTGTTCGGACCGGCACTGATCACCCTGGTCAAAGCCCAGGTCCTGATCAACATTCTTTCCGGACTTGCGTTTCGCTCCATGCTGAAAAGCCTGGGCGTGCAGCCGGGGATCCGGCTCATCGGCGTCCTTACCTATGTATTATCTTATTCCTTCTTCAACTTCTGGCCCTGGTATAACCATACCGTGATCGTATATGAGTTCATCGGGCTCGCCTTCCTGCTTCGCTATATGCTCCGCGGGCGGCCCCACTGGACCCAACTGGCAGGGGCCGCCTTCTTCCTTTTCTGCTCGTTCTTTACCAAGCAGGATGCGGGCGGGATGGCGCTCCTGATCGCCCTGGCCCTTCTTATTTATTACAGCATCCATCACCGGAGCTGGAAGGCGCTGGGCCTGTTTACGCTTAGCTATGTCCTCATCGCCTGCGCCTTCATCCTTCCACTGACCCAGTATAGCTTCGGCTATTGGTTCAACCACGGCCAGCCGCCGCATACCGCCCGTTTCTCCAGCTTCGAGATCGTGGAAGAATTCTTCGGGGGCTCGCAATGGATCAAATTCTACCTCTTCCTCCTGTTGCTGCTCAGCCTGGTATATTACCGGCGCTTGATCGACCTGAAGACCGACAAGCAGATGACCCTCTTCCTCCTGCTCACACTGGGCATCCTGGCCGAAGCAACGATCCTCCAGGTAACCAGCTATACGCCGCCCGACAACAATATCTTCTTTCACTCCTTTGCGCTCGTATTCCTGCTTACCGTTCTTGCTTCCCGCCTTCAGCTGAATTTCCATCGCCCCTCCCTGCTCCTCACCGGCCTGCTGGGGATCCTGCTCTGGTGGAGTGGCGTTTATTGGCGGTATTTCCAGCGGATCGCACAACGGATCCTGCCGCCAACGGAAACGGCCGCGAAGGCAGGCGGAGAGAATATCGTGAACCGGCACACCTATCAGCAACTGCCTTCGTCCAGGGACATCCCGGTAGAAAAATGGACCTTCAGCAGGCGCCCTGCATTCCGGAAGGTGTACATGCCTGAACCCACCGCTGAAGGGATCGAACGCCTGCTGGCGCTACCCGAACTGAAAACCGCAAAGCCCCTTCGGGTTTTGAACATGACCGAACTGACCCCGCTTGCTGCCGAGCTTCCTTTCCAACTGGAAACCGGGCCCGACGTTCCGCTGTGGTATCATCTCGGTGTCTCGATGTTCAACCGGGACGCCGCCCGATACGAAGCCCGCATCCGGAACAAAGAATATGACCTGGTGCTTTTCGAATACCTCCCGACCCTGAACAACTTCTATCCCTTCCGGGTTCGCGATACCCTGTTTACGCATTACCAGAAACTCGACTCCTTCTATGC
>CBHWDR010000699.1:0-2037 GCA_966112575.1 uncultured Chitinophagales bacterium | reverse complement strand
TTGCGGAATTCAGGATCAACACTTTCGGGGTTTTGGACAAAATCGTTGTACAGGCCTTCAACATAGGACGGATGGGAGTGCGTGATATAGGAAAAGTCCTTCATGAAACGCGGTTTGTGATGGGTCTAAGAATCTTCGGGAGGCAAATATCGCGCAATTCAGGGGGATTCCCTAAGCCAAAAGGCGGAAGGCCAGGCAGATCTTGAAGGTTTCGGCAATTTTTTCCGAAGATTTTTTTCTCGTTTGCGCTATACGCCTTACTTTTGCCGTCCAAATTCAGAAGTACATGGCTAATCATAAGGCAACGAAAAAAGATGTGCGTCAGTCTGCCAAGCGCCGCGAACGCAACCGTTATTACGGAAAGACCACCCGTAATGCCATCCGCGATATCAAAGCGGTGACCGATAAAGCAGCTGCCGGCAACGACCTGCCTGAAGTGATCTCGATGATCGACAAACTGGCGAAGCGTGGTGTGATCCATAAGAACAAGGCCAGCAACCTGAAGAGCAAGCTGACCAAGCGCGTGAACGCGATCGCGTAACCGCCCTGGTTCATCATATTGATGCCGTCCCGCCAATGCGGGACGGTTTTTTTATGCCCGCCAATCACCGTTACCCAATTTCCTCTCCGCCCGCCAAAATCCCGATGCGTCGGGACGAAGGAGAGAATACCCCAATCCCCAATACCCTAATCCCCTAATACCTTAATCCCTTATTACCTTACTACCTCAAAACCCTACCTTAGGGGCATGCGTTCCTTTTTCTTCCTGCTCCTGGCCTGCATGGCTATGATCGCCCAGGCCCAGCGATTCCCCTCCACGCTTTTCGAGACCTCCCAGGGCCGTCAGTCACCTGCCTATTCCGAGATCGTTTCCTGGTGGAAAGCCGCCGATGCCGCCTCTCCCCTCGTGCAGATGCAGGAAATGGGGCCCAGCGATGCCGGTTATAACCTGCACCTGGTGCTGGTTTCGGCAGACGGCGACTTCAACATCGCCTCGATCAAAAAGAAGAACAAGGTGATCCTCTTCGTCAATAACGGCATTCACCCGGGAGAGCCCGACGGCATCGATGCCTCGATGCTCCTGGTGCGGGATATCATTCAGAAAAAACGCACACTTCCCGCAAACGTGGTGCTCGCCCTGATCCCCGTTTACAACATCGGTGGTTGCCTGAACCGCAGCCCCCATTACCGGGTTGATCAAAACGGCCCCGAGGAATTCGGCTTCCGTGGCAATTCGCAGAACTTCGACCTGAACCGGGACTTCATCAAGGCCGATAGCAAAGAGGCCCTCTCCTTCACCCGCATCTTCCAGCTCCTCGACCCCGATATCTTCGTCGACAACCACGTAAGCAATGGCGCCGACTACCAGCATGTGATGACCCTGCTGACCACCCAGCACAATAAGCTGGGCGGGGCCATGGGCCGCTACCTCAACCAGACCTTCGAGCCGGCGCTTTACCAGCTGATGAAAGAGCGCAGCTGGGACTTGGTACCTTATGTGAATCACGTCGGCGAAACGCCCGACAAAGGCTGGAATGAATTCTGGGATTCGCCGCGTTACAGTTCGGGCTATGCGGCCCTCTTCAACACCTTTGCCTTCGTTCCCGAAACGCATATGCTCAAGCCCTACGCGCAGCGCGTGCAGGCCACCCGTGACCTCATGCTCAGCTTCCTAGATTTCGCCGCTAAGAACCAGCTGGAAATCAGGAGGCTGCGCGAACAGACGATCCGCGAGCAACAGCTGGCCGCCTCCTTACCCATCGCCTGGAGATGGAACCGGACACTGTCCACCCCCATCAACTTCAAGGGCTTTGAAGCGGGTTACCGCAACAGTGAGGTCTCCGGTCTGCCCAGGCTCTATTACGACCGAAACAAGCCTTTTGAAAAGCAGGTACCTTTTTATAATGTTTATGAAGACACGCTTTCGGCCAAGAAGCCAAAGGCCTTTGTCATCCCGCAGGGCTGGTGGAAGGTGATCGAGCGCCTGCAGGCCAATGGCGTCCGGATGCGGCGGCTGAGCCAGGATACCACGATAAC
>CBHWDR010000698.1:0-2037 GCA_966112575.1 uncultured Chitinophagales bacterium | reverse complement strand
CCTACTGGAACCCCGCATGAAGCACCCGACCATCTTCCGCTACTTCGATGAGCTGGACGGTGGCGAGGCCTTCATCATCTACAATGACCATGATCCCAAACCGCTCTACTACCAGCTTATCGCGGAGCGGGGCAATATCTTCCAGTGGACCTACCTCGAGCAGGGCCCGCAGGTGTGGCAGGTGGAGATCCGCAAGATCGACGCCGACAAAGGAGAAACGGTCGGCCAGATCGCCGCCAAAGACCTGCGCAAGGCAGAAGTGTTCCGGAAGTATGGCATCGACTTCTGCTGCGGTGGAAAGAAATCACTGAAGCAGACCTGCTCCGAAAAAGGCCTGGACCTGGCCGCCGTGGAAGCGGAGCTGGACCAGGCAGGAAAGAGTGCGCAGCCCACGGAAAATTTCGACCGCTGGGATCCCGCCTTCCTTGCCGACTACATCTACAACAAGCATCACCGCTATTACTACGATGAAGGCCCGGTACTGACCGAGCTGGTAGAAAAAGTCAGCGCCCGCCATGGCGATACCCATCCCGAGCTCTTCCAGATCAAACAGATCTTCGAAACCCTGGCCATGGAGCTGAGCGGCCACTTCGCCAAGGAAGAAAAAGTACTCTTCCCCTTCATCAAGGCACTGGTGCAGGCCGAACAATCCGGCAATACCGAAGCCCTCCGCAACCAGTTCTCGATCGAGCAGCCGGTGCAGATGATGGAAGCCGATCATGAGGCCGCCGGTGAATTGCTGGCCGAGCTGCGCCGCCTGACCAATAACTACCAGCTGCCGGAAGGCGCCTGCAACAGTTACCAGTTCCTCTACGGTAAACTGGAAGCCCTGGAGGCCGACCTGCACCAGCACATTCACCTCGAGAACAACGTGCTCTTCCCCAAAGCCCTGGCGCTGGAAAAGAAGCTGCGCGGCTGATCGCGTAACTTCGAACCGAACATGCTTTCACTTTCCTGTCAATACGCGCTTCGAGCGGCCGTCTACCTCATGAACCGATCCCGCCACGGCGAGCGGGCCGGCATTCACGCGGTGGCGGCCGACATCGAGGCCAACACGCATACGACCGGCAAGATCCTGCAACAACTCGCGCGCGCCGAGATCATCAGCTCCGTTAAAGGCCCCAATGGAGGCTTTTTCATTCCTGCCGAAAAAAAGCCCATCCGCCTCATCGAGATCGTGAAAGAGATCGATGGCATGGACTTCTTCCAGGGCTGCGGGCTGGGACTGAAACGATGCACCGACAAGAAACCCTGTCCCATCCACCATAGCTACAAGCTGGTGCGCGAACAGCTGCTCGAGCAATTCTCCACGCTTACCGTGCAGGAGCTCGCGCTCGACCTGGAAAAAGGACGCACTTTCCTGAAACGCTGACGATGAAACTGATCGCCCCTCCCCTCATCCTGCTCGCCTTACTGTCGGCCATCTGGAGCGGCTGGCTGCGGATGGGCTGGACGCTGCCCATAAATGAAGTGGCCGGCGTGCATGGAAGCCTCATGGTCAACTCCTTCCTTGCAACGCTGATCTTTCTCGAACGCGCCATCACCTTCCGGCAGCGATGGGTGCTCCTGCTCCCGGTGGTGAACGGCGCCAGCGTGCTCGCGTTCTTCGCCGGGCAGCCGGTTGTGGCGCAATACCTGCTCCTTACCGGCAGTGCGGGCTTCGTAGCCATGTGCATCTACTTTTTTTACACGCACAAAGAATTCTATTACCTCATCTTTCTTGCCGGTGCGGCCTGCCTGCTGGCCGGGAATGCACAATTGCTGATCCACGGAAGCTACCCGGATGTGATCGGGTGGTGGTGGGGATTTCTCCTGCTGACCATCGTAGCCGAAAGGCTGGAGCTGAGCAAATTCCTGCCCCTCGGCCGCTATCAACGCATAGCGCTGGTGGCAAGCCTCTGCATTTTCCTCCTGGCCCTTTTCCTGCCCGTGGGCCTTGCGCATTATGTACTGGCCGGCGGACTGGCCGCAACGGGTGCGTGGTTGCTCCGTTACGACATGGCTCGGAGATCCATCCGGGCACAGGCCCAGCATGCC
>CBHWDR010000697.1:0-2039 GCA_966112575.1 uncultured Chitinophagales bacterium | reverse complement strand
GGTCACCGGCGGCCGGATCGGCAACCCCGACCTGGCACTCGAGCGTTCGCTGAGTTATGAAGCGGGTGTCGATTATTACCTCTCGGGCAACTGGAAATTCACCGCCGGCTTCTTCGAGCGCCGCCACAAGCGCCTCATCGACTGGGTAAACACCCCCTATGCGGAGATGCCGCGCAAGGTCAACCTCCTGCCGACCGGCTCCTATGCACTGGCAAAGAATATTGCCGAGGTAACCACCACCGGCGTCGAGACCGAGCTCCAGTTCACGAAGAACTTCAATGCGAAACAAAAGCTTTGGGCCACGATGGGCCTCACCTGGCTGAAGAGCCGAAGCAGCGATGCCCAGCCTTCACTCTACGTTTCGGCTCATGCCCGCTTCCTGGCCAATTTCGCAGTGCAGGCAACGGCAGGGCGGTTCTCGCTGGCGCTGACCGGCCTGTATAAAGATCGTGCGCCGCAATCCGTAGCTTCGCCGGCGATCGCCAAGGTGTCGAACGACTATTTCGTGCTGAACCTGCGCGGTGAAGGCATGATCCTTCCCAACCGCTTCAGCGTTTTCGTGCAGGCCGACAACCTGCTGGATACGAAGTATGCCGACCTGCTTGGCGCTCCGATGCCCGGCCTCTGGCTCATGGGCGGACTGAAATTATCAGTCAACAAATAACCGACGATGCAAGACTTGCTACAACAACTGGGGATCCAGACAACGAACAGCGGCGCTTCCACGGGCGCGCAATGGCTCAAGGGTGAAGGAAAGACCATCGCCTCTTTTTCGCCGGTCGACGGGAAAAAGATCGGGGAGGTTACCGCCTGCTCGGAAGCGCAGTATGAAGAAGTGATCCGTACCGCGGAAAAAGCCTTTCTCGACTGGAAGCTCTGGCCTTCGCCCCGCCGCGGCGAAGTAGTGCGCCAGATCGGCGAAGCCCTGCGGACCCATAAGGAAGCCCTCGGCCGACTGGTCTCTTATGAGATGGGCAAGAGCCTGCAGGAAGGATATGGCGAGGTGCAGGAAATGATCGATATCGCCGATTTCGCGGTGGGCCTCTCCCGCCAGCTGCATGGCCTGACCATGCACAGCGAGCGACCCAGCCATCGCATGTACGAGCAATGGCATCCCCTGGGGATTGTCGGCATCATCTCGGCATTCAACTTCCCGGTGGCTGTGTGGAGCTGGAACACCTTCCTCGCCTGGGTCTGCGGCGACGTATGCGTGTGGAAGCCTTCGGAAAAAACGCCGCTGACCGCCCTGGCCTGCCAGAACATCATCCGGGAAGTTTTCCAAAAGAATGAAGTTCCGGAAGGCGTGAGCTGCCTGGTGGTGGGCGAACGCGACCTCGGCGAGCGCATCGCCAACGATACCCGCATTCCCCTCGTTTCGGCCACTGGCTCCACCCGCATGGGCAAGGCGGTGGGGGCCGCCGTGGGTGCGCGTCTCGGTCGTTCGCTGCTGGAGCTGGGCGGCAACAATGCCATCATCATTTCGAAGGACGCCGACCTAGACATGGCCATCGTGGGTGCCGTATTCGGCGCCGTTGGTACGGCCGGACAACGCTGCACCACCACGCGCCGCCTCATCATACATGAGTCGGTATATGATGCGTTCCGCGATAAGCTGGTCAATGCCTACCAACAGCTGCGCATCGGCAACCCGCTCGACGAACACAACCATGTGGGTCCGCTGATCGATACCGATGCCGTGAAAGCCTACCAGGCCGCCATTGAGAAATGCAAGGCTGAAGGCGGCACCTTCATCGTGGAAGGCGGCGTGCTGGAAGGCGCCGGCTATGAAACCGGCTGCTATGTGAAGCCCTGCGTAGCCGAAGTGCACCCTCATTTCGAGGTGGTGCAGCACGAGACCTTCGCGCCCATCCTCTACCTGATGAAATATGCAACAATCGATGAAGCCATTGCCATCCAGAACGGGGTGCCGAAATACTGGTCTGCTTTGGCATCAAAGTCGGCCCAAACGGTTCCTTGCTTGCCGGTGGTTACTATACCAATCTTTACTTCAGGGTTTTTATCACCAGCTTTAGGATAAC
>CBHWDR010000696.1:0-2045 GCA_966112575.1 uncultured Chitinophagales bacterium | reverse complement strand
AGCGGATGTCAGCCAACTCCAGCCTGGCCAGATGATGACGGTGGAATGGCGCGGCAAGCCCGTGTGGATCCTGCGCCGCACTCCCGAACAGCTCGAAGAGCTGAAAAAAGACCCGTCGCTGCTGGCCGATCCCGATTCCAGTAGGCAGGAGCGATAAGACCGTAATCTTCACCAATTCTCGGTACCTTTAAAACCATCGGATTGTGAAGACCTGCCTGCCGATCCGGCAACCATAATGAACCGTGAATACGTACGCACCATCCCCGTTGTCTGTTGAAAAGCTCCGCCTGCTCAGTCGCTATGCCAACTTTCTTCTTCATGAACATTTTGAAGAACTGGTACAGCAATATCAACTTCAGTTCCGCAAGCTTGACCTGCCGCTTTCCCGCATCTACGCTCGCCTTGAGGAAGCGGACCTGAGCCGGGAGATGCAACGCTTCTGGAGCGAGTTCCTGCAAGGCATGCAGGAGGACGAGCCGGCCAATATCATCCGCCGATCCATCGAGCGTTGGAAGAACGACCGGCACCCGGTGCTGCGCAGGGCCGAGATCGAGCCTGCTGATCTCCTTGGCCTTACCCATCTCCGGAAAGATATCCTGCTGCAGTTCATCGGCAATTTCACCAGCGACGCGGGGGAACTGGTGCAACTGGTTCGCGAGATCAATCTTTACTTCAACAGCTGGGAAACGCAGGCCATGCACTTGTACACCCAGCTGCACCGCGAGCAGGTCCGCAGCGACAACCGGCTGATCGACCGCGTGAATCATACCATTCCCGGCGCGATCTATATTTTCGATCTCACCCTGTTCCGCAATATCTACTCCAATGGCAAGCTCCCCGATGTGATCGGTTACACGGCGGAGGAGTTGAACGCCCTCGGCGAAACGGCCATCCCGCAGTTGCTGCATCCGGATGACGCGGCGCGGGCAGGGGAACATATCAAGAAATACTATTTGCTGCGCGATGGCGAGGTATCCACCATCCGCTACCGGATCCGCGACCGGGAAGGGAATTACCGTTGGTTCGCCAATTACGTTTCGGTCTTCCTTCGCGATGAAGCAGGCGCGGTGCAACAGACCATCGGCATCACGCTCAGCGTGGATAAGGAGGAGAAGCAGGCCGATGCCAGCCGGCGCTCCGAGCGCCTCTACCGGCAGGCCGAAGAACTGGCCCACCTCGGCAACTTCCACTGGAACCCGGAAAAAGGTGAGCTGCAATGGTCCGAAGAGCTTTATCGCATCCTGGGCGTGGACGCGGCGCGAACACCTTCCATCGAATTCGCCCAGACCCTCTGCCATCCCGACGACCTGAAGATGGTGCGCAACCAGGCCAGCCAGCTGGTTCGTGAAGGCAGGATGGTGGATTTTACGCACCGCGTCATCGCCAACGGAAAAGAAAAGATCGTACGGATGCGTGCCCGCGTCCAGCCCGAAAATGGAGAAACCTGGATCGTTGGCACCGTGCAGGACGTGACCGAAAAGCTAACGCTGATCCATAAGCTGCAGGAAAAAGAGATCCTCCACCAACAGGCCGAAGAGCTGGCCAATATGGGCGGATGGATCTGGGACCTCCGCACCAACAAGGTGGAATGGACCAACCAGATGTATCATATCTACGGCATCGACCCGGAAGCGTCCCTGGATCAGGATCCTTTCCCCCGCTTTGTGCATCCCGGCGACCGGGAGCGCATGCGCGAAGTGAAGGAAACCCTGCTCCGCGAAGGTTACTCCGACCATAGTTTCCGCATTGTGCTTCCCGATGGACGTGTAAAGAGCCTGCACACGATCGCCCGGCTCTTTACCGATGCCGATGGCCATCCTTCCTATATCATCGGCGCCGAGCAGGATGTAACGGAAGAGCAACAGATCCTCCGGCAGCTGCAGGAAAGCGAAACCCTGTACAAGCAGGCCCAGAGCCTGGCCAACCTGGGCAACTGGAGCATGGATGTGGAAACGCAGCAGATCCACTGGTCGGACCAGATGTACCACATATTCGAGATGCAGCCGGGGGTGCAGCCGACCCTGGAACAATGGCTCACCTACCTC
>CBHWDR010000695.1:0-2051 GCA_966112575.1 uncultured Chitinophagales bacterium | reverse complement strand
AGCCGTTGAAAGGTACAAAGTGCCCAGCGATCAGCGATCGAAACATCAGCGATCAGAGATCTGAGATCAGCGATCCTGCCTCCGGTACCACCTGAGCGGCCGCAGGTACCGATCGCCCTTCCTGGTCCTGAACCGGGTCGGCACCTGCCCCCGGCCCACACCCAGGCCGCCCGTCACCTCGAAATGGAGATGGGGAAAGGCCGAGTAGCCGGTGTTGCCGCTTCTCGCGATGACCTGTCCCTCCTCCACCGCTTCCCCGATATTCACCAGCACCCCGTTCTGCTGCAGGTGCCAGTAGTTGGCGTGGCTTCCATCCGCGTGCCGGATGATGAGATAGTTGCCGTCCGAAAGGTATTCCGGCTTCAGTCCGCCCCGGTCGGAGTCTTCCCGCAGCGCCACCACCACGCCGGCCCGCGCGGCACAGATCTTCGTACCTTTCTTCATCTTGAAATCCAGTGCGATCTCACCCTTATGCGAAAATGAGGAAAGATAGGCCTGGACCAGGAGGTGCTTCTTTCCCTTCTCCCAGGGCAGGGAATAAACAAAACTGGTGTCTTCCCTTACCCGTCCGGCTTTGAGATCGCGGATATCCGCGCGGGTCTGGGCCCGGGCAGCAAAGGAAAAGAGGACAAGGGGTAATAACAGGCGCATCGGGAGAATTTGATCTTGTCGATGTTCACAGCTTCGCGTCCACAATTCGGATGAACGCCGGCTGCGTATGATAATTGCATGGATGAGCCTGAATTATTCACCGGAACGGATCGATTCCGCATTGTAGCTTATTATTCCATTAGCATATTTCCCCATGAGTGTTTGCCGCCACCCCTCTACCTCCCAGTTCTTCACCAAACTGGTCAACCCCCTCCTCAGCGTCATCCTCCTCCTGGCCCTGCTCTATGCCGGAAGCGAGATCCTCATCCCCATCGCCTTCTCCACGCTGATCGCGCTCCTGCTGGTAGGCCCGGCCCGCTCGCTCGAACGGCATGGCTTCCCCCGGGGCGCCGCCGCCATGGTCTGCCTCCTCCTGGCCCTGGTGGTCTTTATCGTCGTTTTCTACTTCATCTCCCACGCCATCATCTCCTTCCGGTCCGACCTGCCGCTGATGATGAAGAACATCGAGTCCTCCCTGAAGGAGCTCGAGGTCTTTGTACAAAAAACCCTGCGCATCAGCCGCCGCGACGCCGCCGAGATGGTGCAGAACTCCACCGATAAAGTGATCCCTTCCACCTCGGCCATCGTCAACACCACGGTGAACACGGTTACCGGGATGGTCTTCGTGGGCATCATGGTCTTTATCATCACTTTCCTCCTCCTGCTCTACCGCAGGCTCATCGTGCTCTTCTTCGTCTCGCTCTTCTCCCCCTCCTATACCCAGCAGATCGCCAATGTGTTTGCCCGCACCCAGGTGATGATCCGCAGCTATATCATCGGCCTGCTCATCGAAATGGTCATCATCGCCGTGGCCAACACCTCGGTCCTCTTTATACTTGGGGTGCGCTATGCCCTCCTCCTGGGCGTGATCGGCGCCGTGCTCAACATCATCCCCTACGTGGGCATCTTCATCGCCTGCGTGCTTACCGCACTGATCACGCTCACCACGGGCACACCCACAACTGTGGTCTGGGCCGTCGGCAGCCTCATCCTGATCCACATGATCGATTCCAATATCCTCATGCCGCGGATCATGGGCTCCAAGGTCAACATCAACGCCCTGGCCACCATCATCGGGGTCATCATCGGCTCGGCGCTCTGGGGCATCCCGGGCACCTTCATGGCCGTACCCATCCTCGCCATCCTGAAAGTGATCTTCGAAGAGTTCGAGCCCCTCAACGCCTTTGCCATCATCATGGGCGGCGACGATGACGTGAAACCGCTCTCGGGGCGCGTTCTGCGCCGGCTGGCCAGCACGGTTCGGAAGAAGCCCCGGTAAGGTTTTCCGCTCCCTTTTTCCAGCCCCGGCCAGTGGTCGGCCCGATTCCCCAAAATGCCCGATAAATCAGGCATTTCAGACGTTTTCCACAATTTGTTCATAGGATTTAATTCCCTATTTT
>CBHWDR010000694.1:0-2055 GCA_966112575.1 uncultured Chitinophagales bacterium | reverse complement strand
GTTATCGGGCTCCTGCCCTTTCAGCCGCTTCCAGTTGCGGATGTCGATCAATGCCTTCTCCCATTCATAGCGCTTCACGCCTTCGCTGCCCCAGGAAAAAGAAGGAATGTATTTCGGCGTCAGGCCGTTGCCGAATACATTGCAGCAAACGCCGATGACCGTGCCGGTATTGATCGACGTATTGATGGCGGTGCGGGAATAATCGCCCATGAGCACCCCGCACTTCAGACCTACGGGCACTTCGCCGTGGCGGGTCCACACCCGGACGTCGGAAGCCGTGTTCTTGACATTGGAATTGGTGGTGCCGGCGCCCATATTGCACCAGTAGCCCACCACCGAATCACCCAGGTACCCATCATGGGCCTTATTGGAAAAACCCATCAGGATCGAATTCTTGATCTCGCCTCCGGCGGTGCATCCCGGCCCGATGGTGGTGGCCCCGTAGATCCGGGTGCCCATCTTCACCACAGCGCCTTCGCCGATGAACAGCGGTCCGCGCAGGAAGCAGCCCTCCATCACCACCGCGCCGGCAGCGATATAGATCGGGCCTTCGCTGGCATTGAGGTGCGCATAGGTTACCTGGGCGCCTTTCTCGATATGGATGTTCTTTGGCTTTACCAGCGTGTTGGACGGATCCGGCTTGACCAGGGCGCGCTTGCGGGCCAGCAGGGCCACATCCTGTTCGATGGCCCAGCCGTTCTGCTGGAACAGGTCCCAGGGATGGTGCACCTCGCGGACCTCCCCTTCAAACTCGATGGGCTTGCGCATCCGGATGCGGTTGGGGTCCACAGCCTCGGCGCGGGAAATACAATAGACCACGCTTTCCTTTTCGGGCAGCGAGATGAATTCGCCGGGCTTCAGCTTCCGTACTAATTTGATGAGTTCGGGGGAAGGGAGGATATTACCGTGAATGAGCAGGAGCTCATCTGCACCGATAGCCTCGGCCTGGATATGAAAACCCCGGCTTCCGTCCTTGTAATCCCCCTCGTCGCGGTCAACCGACTCGAGGCCCAGGGCCAGCTCCCATTTTTCACGGATGGTCAGCCCCCCGACCCGCAGGTCCTGGATCTGGCGGGTGAGGGTAAAGGGAAACAGGTTTTCGGGCTGGCAGAATTCTTCGGTAAAGCAAATTCGTTTCATATCCGGGGATGCCCGAAAATAAAAAATCCCGACGGGACCGTCGGGATAAACTATTGAACAAAGGTCAAATACCTTATTTCTTGGCGTATTTCTTCTTGAACTTGTCGATACGACCGGCAGTATCTACCAGTACGTTCTTGCCCGTGAAGAAGGGGTGCGACATATTCGAGATCTCCAGCTTGATCAGCGGATACTCATTGCCGTCTTCCCACTGAACCGTTTCTTTGGTAGCGGCCGTCGAGCGGCTGAGGAACGCATGCCCGTTACTCATATCTTTAAACACTACATAACGGTAATTTTCGGGATGAAGACCTTTTTTCATAACAATGATTTTATAAAACGAAACGAATGATCGATTTGAAGGCGCAAAAGTAGGGGAATTCTTCGGAAAAAGGATGCTTTGATCGGCAGTTTTTTTGTTAAGGCCGGTGAACGCACTGGTTTTTAAGCCGAAAACCCGGGCCGGGCCTGGCCCCGCTCCTTCCCCTCTTTGCCCCTCCCGGCTCAGCTCCGCATGTTCTCGAACTGCATGGGGATACCCAGGTCCCAGCCCTTGGCTGCCTGGATCACCGTCTGGAGGTCGTCGATCTTCTTGCCCGTTACGCGAACGAGGTCATCGTTGATCGAGGCCTGGACCTTCAGGCCGGAATCCTTGATCTGCTTCACGATCTTTTTGGCATCTTCCTGCTTCAGGCCATTGCGCACCTGTACCTCCTGCTTCCAGAGCTTACCGCTCTGATAGCCTTCTTTCGAGGTATCGAAGGCTTCCGGTGAGATCCCCTGCTTATGGGCCCGGTTGATGAGTACGTCGATCAGCTGACGCATTTTCATATCATCCTCGGTCTCCAGGTTGAGCTTGAAGTCCTTCTTATCCAGCTTGATGTCGACATGGGAGCCCTTGACATCGAAGCGGTT
>CBHWDR010000693.1:0-2068 GCA_966112575.1 uncultured Chitinophagales bacterium | reverse complement strand
CCCGCCATTTCTTTCTCGATTCCGCCTTTGATGAAGTAGCCTATGAGGACAAAGCCTTCCCGATCGATGCCGATCAGACCATTTCCCAGCCCTATACGGTAGCCTACCAGAGCCAGTTGCTGGAGATCAGGCCCTTTGATAAGATCCTTGAGATCGGCACCGGCAGCGCTTATCAGGCTTCGGTGCTTGCCGAGCTGGGCGCGCAGGTCTATACCATCGAACGGCAGAAGAAACTCTTCGACAAGAACAAGGAGTTCCAGTACATCAAGAAATATCCCAACATCAAATTCTTTTACGGTGACGGTTTCGAAGGCCTGCCAACCTACGGCCCCTTCGACAAGGTCATCATTACCGCTGCTGCGCCGATCGTGCCTCCCAAGCTGGTGGCGCAGATGAAAACAGGCGGCATGATGGTCATCCCCTACGGCAGCGGCGACGTCCAGGTCATGAAGCGCCTCATCAAGCAAGCCGACGGCACAGTAAAGGAAGAAGTCTATGAACGCTTCTCCTTCGTCCCCATGCTGGTGGGGAAGAGCGAGGGGAAATGAGGACAGTTAAATTGTTTGTTTGCGTAGTTCGCGATGTTTGCATGGTTGAGATCAGCAGATAGATCGTGTTGCACCCCTAAATTTTATATGCTCCAACTCTTGAACCTTTGAACCATTGAACTTTTGAACTCGCGAACTCGCGAACTCCGCGAACCCGGTGAACGCAAAGAACTCCACGAACCTTTTTGAACTCTTGAACTTGCTGCTTAACTTTCCCCATCATGCGCATCTTTCCTTTTCTCATCGGCATCGTCCTGACAGTTGGACTGATCATTGTTCTCGACCGTAAATGGGGTGCGATCCCGCCTGTGGGACGCTTTCTCAGTCCGCAACAGGGCTTTTGGCAAAACGCTGAAGCCGTGGGCAGGGATATGAACGAATCCCTGCAGGTGCCCGGCGTAAAAGGTCGGGTGAATGTCTATCTGGATGACCGCCTCGTGCCGCACGTGTTTGCCGAGCACGACGAAGATGCGTATTTCGTACAGGGCTACCTGCATGCCCGGTTCCGGCTCTGGCAGATGGAAATGCAGACCTATGCGGCAGCCGGTCGACTCTCCGAAAAGATCGGTCCCAAGTTGCTGGCTTACGACCGGCAGCAGCGCCGTGAAGGCATGGTCTGGGCCGCAGAGAAAGCACGGATCGCCTTCGAGGCCGATCCGCAGACCAAGCTGGCCTGTGATGCCTACACGGCGGGCGTCAATGCCTATATCAATACGCTTTCGGAGAGCGCCTTGCCCCTCGAATACAAGCTGCTCGACTTCCGACCTGAGCCCTGGAGCAACCTGAAGACGGCACTCTTCCTCAAGCAGATGAGCCGCACCCTGGCCGGATACGACACGGACCTCGAGAATACGATGACCAAAAAGGTCTGGAGCTATGAAGACCTGCTCCAGCTCGATCCCCAGGTGCCCGATTCATTGATCGCGATCGCGCCGAAAGGAACCATCTATCCGGCACCGGGCGTGGTTCCCGTGAAACCGGCCGATGCCGATTCGCTCTACTTCGAACGCAAGGATTCGGTACAGGCCCTGCCCGTGAGCAAGCCCGACCCGCTCAACGGCTCGAACAACTGGGTCGTGGGCCCAGCGAAAACGAAGAGCGGCGCCCCCATCCTTTGCAATGATCCGCACCTCGAGCTCTCCTTCCCTTCTATCTGGTACGAGATGCAGCTGAGCACACCGAACATGAATGTTTATGGCGCCACGTTCCCCGGAACACCTTCCGTGATCATCGGCTTCAACGACAACATTGCCTGGGGTGTGACGAATGCCCAACGCGATGTTCGGGATTATTATGAAGTTCGGTTCAAGGATGGCAGCCGCCAGGAATACTGGTACAATGGTCAGTGGGAGAAAGCTTCCCTGCGTGTGGATACCATTCGCCGGCGCGGCGCTGCCGATTTTTATGACACCACCGCCTACACCGTTTGGGGACCGGTAACGTATGACCAGAGTTTCCTGTCGCGCGACAGCAGCGGCCGGGCTCTTGCCCTGCGGTGGACCGCGCATGACGTATCGAAC
>CBHWDR010000692.1:0-2071 GCA_966112575.1 uncultured Chitinophagales bacterium | reverse complement strand
CACGGCCGATTCCTTCTTTCAGGTGGTTGTGAATTAATCCCGCTGCGATCTTGCCGGTATGCAGGGCGATGCTCATGCCATTACCGCATAAAGGCGTGATCATCCCGGCGGCATCACCCAGCATCAGTACGCCGCCTTCTACCGCCTTTTTCGTTGCGAACGATACCTGGGAGATCGTTACCGGGAAGCCTTCGATCCGTTCGGTATCCCGCAGCAGGCTTGCGAGGTGCACATTCCTGCCCAGCACATGTTCCTCCAGTTCCGGGATCGCTCCTTTGAATTGCCGCAGCTCTTCGGCGCGCACGAGGTAGCACAGACAATATTTCTCTTCTTCGATCCGGGAGACGCCGCAATAGCCATTCCGGAAATTGTGCAGCCCGATCGTATCGGCGGGCCAGTTGGTATGCACATGATATTTGATCCCGACCCAGTTGTTGAGCGCCCGGTCCCCGCCCTTGGTGAATGCGCGCTTGGTGCGCAGGTCGATATTGCTTCGCTTGACCCAGGCGCCGGCAAGCGTACGGGCATGAATGGTTTTTTTGCCGGCCGTTGTGCGGAGCTGGATGGAGAAGCCCTCCGCTTCCTGTTGATAGTCTTCGACAAGCGTCTGTTCCTGCAGGTCTACGCCTGCGGATCGCGCAGCTGCCGCCAGTTGCTGATCGAGGAGGTAGCGGCTGATGCCGAAGCCGCCCAGCGGCAGCCTTGTTCCGAATGTACGGCCGCCCGGTGCAGTGAGCAGGAGCTGATTGATGCGGGGCAGCTGCCATTCATCGAGGGGGAGGCCCAGCGACCGGAGAAAGGTATAGCTCTCCATGCTGATGTATTCACCGCAGACCTTGTGGCGTGGGTAGCTATCTTTTTCGAATACCCCAACACGATGACCGCCGCGTGCCAACAGGATGGCCGCGGAGAGGCCGGCAAGACCGCCCCCGATGATCACGGTATCATAGTTCCCTGGTTGACTCATGACGATAGAGGATCAGCCAGCGAAAGGCCCAGCACCAGGAGATGCGTTCGGGTTGAAGGCCGGCCTGTTCGAACAGTTCTTCCCACTCGCTCCTGCGGAAGCCGAGGGCCACCGAGATGGGTGCATCGTTGCGAACGAGGTAACTTTTCGAGAAAAGGCGTGTCAGGGTGCGGATGGAATGATAGGCGAGCGCATGCCGGTGGAGGTCGTTGATAAAAAAGCCGATGCGGCTTTGCTCCTTCATCCAGCGCAGCATTGATACGAGGTCCTCGTTGGAAAAATGATGGCAGAAAAGCGAAGAGAAGAGGATGTCGGGTTTCTGCACAAAATTCACTGCGCGGTAATCGGAATGAAGAAAGCGAATGCCCCAGTTTTTTTCCACGCTCCCGGCATAGCGGATGCATTCGGGGTTAAGGTCCACACCGGTGAGGGCTATCTCCCTTCCGGAAGCCGCGGCCGCATCGCGGATCACCCGTAGATTGTCGCCCCCGCCGCAGCCGATCTCCACCACCTCGAGTGGCCGGTTCCCCGGAAGGTCCTTCGCCAATTCCCGAAAGCCTTTCCTGGTGATGGCATGGCCGCCAAGCCTGTGATTGATCCGGTCGAGCTCCAGCATATTTTGCCGGATATCCGCGAAGGGAATATCATCGCGGTCGAGCAGCTCCAGCTGCGGGGATCGATGGCGGAGATCAGGCATGCGCACAAAAAGTTTCAACGGTGAGTCCGGGACCGAAGGCCGCACCGAACAGACGCGGTGTTCCCTCCGGATCAGCCATCATCTTCTTCAGTACAAACAACAAGGTAGCGGAAGAAAGATTGCCCACTTCGGAAAGCACCTCGTAGGAAGGCGCCAACGCTTCTTTGGGCAGCGTAAGGCCTTTTTCGATCACTTCCAGAATGCGCTTTCCTCCGGGGTGGATGCACCAGTGCGTCACCTCTTCCCGGTTCCAGCCATTCTTCTTCAGGGCCTCATCCACTACGTGGTGGAAGTCGGCTTCGATCAGGTCGGGAACATAGCCGCTAAGGGTCATGAGGAAGCCGGTGGCGGAGAGCTCCCAGGCCATGTCTTTCTTGCCCTTGTCGACGATTTCACTGTGAAAGCCG
>CBHWDR010000691.1:0-2071 GCA_966112575.1 uncultured Chitinophagales bacterium | reverse complement strand
GCACAAAGTAAAAACAGGAAGCTGAAGCTCAGGAAGCAGCTGCGCATAAAATAGGGAATGGTCAAGTTCGGCAAAAAGCCCGGCACGGCGGGAATCGCTCCATGAACGGAACGCGCTTTGTAATTTTAAGCATGATGAAGATCGCTACTTATAACGTGAATGGCATTTCTGCCCGGCTGCCGGTGTTGCTGAAATGGCTGGAAACCTCCGCGCCCGACGTCGTTTGCCTGCAGGAGCTCAAGGCGCCCCAAGAGAAATTCCCCGAGCAGGCCATCGTGGACGCAGGCTACCGGGCGATCTGGCAGGGCCAGAAAAGCTGGAACGGCGTGGCCATCCTGTCGAAAGGCCATGAGCTGGAAGAGATTCAGCGCGGCCTCCCGGGCGACCCGGATGACGAGCAAAGCCGTTACCTCGAAGCGCGCGTGAATGGGATCCATGTTTGCGGACTTTACCTGCCCAATGGCAACCCCGCCCCGGGCCCAAAGTTCGATTACAAGCTGGCCTGGATGGAGCGATTGAAGCTGCGGGCAAAAGAGCTGGTAAAATCCAAAGAGCCGGTTGTGATGACCGGCGACTTCAACGTGATCCCGACGGATGTGGATGCCTACAAACCCGAACGCTGGGTGAATGATGCCCTCTTTTTTTCCGGAGTCGAAAGCTTCTTTTGCCCAACTCCTCAAGCAGGGCTGGACCGACGCGATCCGCCATCTCCACCCCGATGCGCCCATCTATACCTACTGGGATTATTTCCGCAATGCCTTCGGCCGCAACGCCGGCATCCGCATCGATCATTTTCTCCTCAACCCGCCCCTGGCGAAAAAGCTCAAAGCCGGCGGCGTCGACACGGATGTCCGCGGCTGGGAAAAGACCAGCGACCACGCGCCGGTGTGGATCGAAATAGCTAAGTGAGAGAAAAGGAACGCAGATGGTCATGATCTAAATGATCTACGCAGATAAACAACCTATCTTAATAAATCATTACGACCATATAGATCTGCGTTCCTGTTCTCTACCGGAGGATGGTCACATTCCCCTTCTGCTCCACTTTAGTGTTGTTGAGCAACACATAGCGCACAACATAGTAGTACGTGCCATCAGGAAGGGGATCGCCCTTGTAGGTACCGTTCCAGTTATTGCGGTAATCGTCGCTGCGGTAGACTTCGGCCCCGTAGCGGTTATAGACGCGCACGGTGGCGCGGTTGATGCAGTTGCCGTTGGTGATGCGCCATAAGTCGTTGGTACCATCGCCATTAGGCGTGAAGGCATCCATGATCTTCACGCAATAAGGCAGCACGGTGATCGTCATCGCATCACTCTGCGTGCAGCCCTGGGCATTGGTTACCGTGAGCGTGTACGCAGTCGTCGTGGTCGGGTTGGCCAGGGGCTGGAGGATATTGGTGGCGCTCAAACCGGTTGCAGGCGTCCAGAGATAGGTACCCTGTGAGCCCGTGGCATCAAGCTGGATCACATCGCCCGCGATGATCGTGCGGTCGGTGCCGGCATTGGTCGTAACTGCCGGTGCTAAAGAAAGCGTCACGGGCGTGCGGCTGGCGCTGGTGCAGCCATTGCTCACCGACTCCACATAATACGTGTAGGAACCATTGGCGTTGGAAACCGTATAGTTCGGACCGGTGAAAACCGCGCTGCCTCCCGTGGCCGCCGTATACCAGTTGTACGTATATCCGGTCTGGGGCAGCTGCACCGAAAGGGTGCCGCTGTTGCCCCCGCAAACCTGTACGTTGGAAACGGTGGGCGCTGACGGGCGCTGATTGACCGTTACCGTCACCTGGCGGCTGTACGGGCAGCCGGAAGCATCGGTACCGAGCACATTATAGGTCGTGGTAGTGGTAGGCGTCACCGTAACCGTAGCCGTCGTGGCATTACCCGGTGTCCAGTTGAAGGTCGAGAGTGTACTGCCCGTTGCGGCCACAGCCAGCTGGGTGGTACCGCCTGCACAAACAACGGCCGGCGTAGCGCTGGCGGTGATCGACGTGGGGGAAGGCAGTTGGGCAACCACCAGGGTCTGGGGCGTGACACAGCCCGCACCGTCCGTCACACTGGCCGTATAGCT
>CBHWDR010000690.1:0-2073 GCA_966112575.1 uncultured Chitinophagales bacterium | reverse complement strand
ATCAATGACCCGATCAACGCATCCACGGCGGACCAGTGGGTGGCCTTCACCGGCCGGCAGTTTGGCAATCCCGACGTATTTGTAGTGCCGATCAATGGCGGCGAGATCCGCCAGCTCACCTGGTATTCGGGCGACGATGAAGTGAGTGCCTGGAGCTGGGATTCGAAAGAGATCTATTTCACCAGCCTCCGCATGGGCTCGCCCTCGGGCTTCCGTGTGGCGCGCAATGGTGGAACGGCGGAGCGTGTGTTCCCGGGCAGCTTCTTCAACTACGATCATAACCTTGTGCCTCACCCCGATGGCTCCATCTTCTTCTCCGACTCCTATGAGAGCGACTGGCAGAAGCAGCGGAAGCGCTATCGCGGACCGCTGAACCCGGAGGTGCAGTCGTACGCGCCTGCTACGAAGAAGTTCACGAAGTATACGAATTGGGAGGGCAAGGACTTCGAGCATACCATCGATCGCAAAGGAAATGTCTACTACATCTCCGATGAAAGCAACGGGGAGTTCAACCTGTATACGATCGCGGGGGGAAAGCCCACGGCGCTGACGAACTTCCCTACCTCGATCCGCTCGCCCCAGGTGAATGCCGAGGGCGGTAAAGTAGTGTTCGAGAAAGACTACCAGCTCTGGATCTATGACCTCGCTTCCCGGAAATCCTCAAAGCTCTCACTGGCCCTCGTGCGCAACAGTGTGCTTTCCCAGGAGAAGGATTTCGACATCCGCGGGCGCATCAGTGCGTTCGACATCTCGCCCGATGGGAAGAAGATCGCTTTTATTTCGCGGGGTGAGCTATTTGTGAGCGATGGCGAAGGCAAGTTCATCCAGCAGGTGAGCAAAGGATCGGCCGAGCGTGCCGTGGAAGTGAAGTGGATGGCCGATAATGCCACCCTGCTCTTCAACCAGACGAAGAACGGCTACCTCAACTGGTACACGATACCGGCAACCGGAGGCGCGGTGAAAGAACTGACCTCCGAAGAGGAGAACAACCGCCTGGTGAGCTTCAACAGCAAACGTACCCAGGCCGTTTACCTCAGCGGCCGCAACGAGGTGCGGGTGATGGACCTCAAGACCCTCAAGTCGAAGACGATCGCCCGGGCGGAGCTCTGGGGCTTTTACAACAGCGCGCCTTCCTTCTCGCCAAATGAAGAATACGTGGTCTTCAACGGCTACCGCAATTTCGAGCAGGAAGTACTGGTACATAACCTGAAAACGGGGCAGACAATGAACCTGACCAACACGGATGTCTCCGAGTCGGGTCCCATCTGGTCGCCCGATGGCAAGTTCATCTTCTTTTCCTCCAACCGGCTGAAGCCTTCCTATCCCACCGGTGCGCCCACACATGTGTACCGCATGCCGCTGGAACGGATGGACGAGCCGTATCGCTTCGATAAATATTCGGCGCTCTTTACCACCGAGCAGCCGCAGGATACAACCAAAAAGAAGGATTCGGCCAAAGCAAAGATCCCGACGCCACAGACCACCACTTCGGTGACCATCGACCCGACGCGGATCATGGAGCGCCTGGAACTTGTGGGTCCGCAGTTCGGTGAGCAGGAGCTGCTTGCCGTTACTTCCAAAAATGATAAAACGACGGTCTATTACCAGAGCAACCACGGCGAAGGCCGGAACGCACTGTGGAAAACGGTGATCGAGCCTTTTGAAGAGCCGAAGACAACGAAGATCAATGGCATTGACAATGCCTTCGGTCTCGCGGTTGTAGAAGCCGGCGACAAGGTTTATGCATTGGCTTCCGGTAATATTTTCAAGATCAATCCCGACGCCAATACGGCCACCCTGCTGAGTACGACGGGCTATACTTTCCGCCGGAACCTGCGCGAGGAATTCGAACAGGTATTTGATGAGGCCTGGGCAGCAGTGAATACCAATTACTATGATGAAGCCTTCCATGGCGTGGACTGGAAGAAGGTCAAGGTACGCTACCGCGCTTTCCTGCCCTATGTGAATAACCGCCAGGACCTGCGCACGTTGTTGGAGGACATGCTCGGCGAGCTGAACTCATCGCACCAGGGCTTCTATTCTTTCGGTGACGAAGAGGCCGTGCAAATGCAG
>CBHWDR010000689.1:0-2092 GCA_966112575.1 uncultured Chitinophagales bacterium | reverse complement strand
AGCCAGTTGACCAGGGCAATGCATATGACGATGGGGTAGAAGAGGGGCAGCTCGCGCAAGCGCAGGCTCCGGCGCGCGGCGGGCAGGAGCAGCAAGATCCCGGCGATGGCGATGCCTTTCACCGCCAGCTTCACGTTCACCAGCAGCACGAGAAAGACCAGCAGCTGGAGGTCCGGACGGTGCTGCCGCCAGATGGTGCGAATGGAGCTATGGTAAGGAAGGCTGATCTGCATGCGGGGACCCAGGTGCTAAATACGGTGACGAAGGGACCTGGGTTGCTCTTTGGATTTCTGTATTTTAGATTTCCAGATCTGGTGATTTGCGCTGCCAGTTTGTTTTAAAGGAAATTCACACAAATGGACATTACGGAATGCGATGGGCTTGAGGCAGTCATCGTCGATTATCAGGCAACTTATTTGGTTCTGTCCATCGGGTCAAGAGAAATTCGGTTTGACCTGAGAGGTAAAAAAGAATTTCAGTTAACGAAAGGAAGTGGTGGCTCGTGTCAGCTTTTGTCAGAACATCCCTTGCTGGTCAATTATAATGAACCCTGGCAAGAAACATTTATTAACTCCAGGCTTCAAGATCCTGAAGAGCTGGTCAATCAGGTCCGAGCTGCTATCCAGCAACGCCTCGGAAATTGGCGAAGCTGGTCTTCCTACATACAAAAATTGGATGCTCCAGAGTCGGTTTTCCAACGCATTGTTTCCGCTGGAAGTGGCCTGCTGTCGTATGCGCCAATTTCAATTACGGAAGCGATCACAAAGGTTTGCCAGGCAAATGGCATCGCCACCTGGAGCACTGCAGGCGATTATGAGGTAACGCAAAGCAAGTTATTGTTTGTTGGTAGCAGTTATGTGATCGCGCAGGCGTTTATACAACGCAAAGATTGAAGGCAGCGCATTCATTACACAGTTGCTCCCTTCTAAATTAATCCTCGTCCTCCTCTTCTTCGGCCGCTTTCACCCAGGCCGAGCGGCGGATGCCCGGAAAGGGCACATCGCCCTTGATGGCATGCCAGAGCACGATGTTGAATTCGAGGTCCGGTACATTGTCTTCTTTGGCGAGGTTGAATTTTTCAGAGCGGCGCTGCCATTCGTTCGAGGCGGTGTTCTTGTCGTTCAGGTCGATGATCACCGGTCGGACCGAATAGGGCCTGGTATCTGCAGTGGCCGTGAAGCAGCGCCACATCGGCTCGGAGGCAGCATCGTACTGCGACATCGGCGGCAGGCCGAGGATCAGCTCCATCGTGCGGAGCATCGACGTAGTTGTGTACATCGTGTGGTCTACATAACCGCGTCGGACGAAGCCGCCGGCAACGAAGGCGATGCTGCGGTGCGCATCCACATGGTCGGCGCCATTTTGCGCATCGTCTTCCACCACGAATACGGCGGTCTCCTTCCAGATGGGCGACCGGCTGAGGTGCTCGATGAACAGGCCAAGGGCCAGGTCATTATCGGCCATGTGAGCCCAGGGCGTAGGCTTGCCCTTGCGCAGGCCTTCGGTGTGGTCGTTACTGAAACGAAGCGAGTTGAATTGCGGCACCTGCCCGATGGCCAGCAGGGAATCGAAGTCGCGCTTCCACTGGTTGAAGCGGGTAGTGTCCCGGGTATTCATATCCCATCCGATGTAGTAGGGACAGAAATGCCCGCGCAGGGATTTGATATTTGCTTTGCCATGGTCCACGAATTCGCCGAAGCTGCGGTAGGAAACGCCTGCACGCTGGCAGAAGTCCCAGATGAAGCCTTTCTTGTTGTTGGCGATCTCGCGGTTGCCTTCGGCCGGATAGGAACCGCCCCTTCCGCCATAGGAAGTTGGCCAGTTTTTCTCCAGGAAGTCCGTGGCATAGCCGCCCATCGACCAATTGTGGCCATCGGCGCTTACCTCGGCATTCACGTAGAAATTGTCGAGCAGCACGAATTCCCTGGCCAGGGCATGGTGGTTGGGCGTGATCGACTCGCCGAAGAGGACCAGCGAAGGATCCCCGTTCCCTTCTTTAACATCACCCAGCACCTGGTCGTAGGTGCGGTTTTCCTTGATCACGTAGAACACATATTTGATCGGGCTTTTCTCGCCGACCTGCATCGGTACG
>CBHWDR010000688.1:0-2092 GCA_966112575.1 uncultured Chitinophagales bacterium | reverse complement strand
TAGGAGTGATGGCTGAAGATCGTCCAGCTCCCGCGGCGGAAGGAAAGCGCCTTCCCTTCATACTGGCCTTCATAAAAATTCCGGTTGTACTGCGCAACCACCACGCCGAAATACTTCTTTCCCGGCGGGATCGCGCCCATCAGGCGGATGTAGGTCTCCCGATTGGTGCCGAGGTTGTCGTAAGTGCGCATGGTCACTTTTGTATTACTGTCGGAAGGATAAACCACCTGCGTGAAAATATCCCGGGTGCGGTTCTGTCCGATCGCAACGATCGGGCGTTCCTCCACCGAGATATTCGCCTCATAGTTCTGCGTGAATTGCGGACGCAGCGAAGGGTTGCCGGTTTCATAGGCAAAGGGATCGATGAAGCGCAGGGAAGGGTTCAGGAGCTCGTAACCCGGGCGGCTGATCGTGCGGCGGTAAACGAGATAGGCACGTAGGTCGTAGTTGGCGATCTTCATGACCGTGCGGGAAATATAGAGATAAGGAAAGAGATCTGTCCGGCGGATCGCGAAAGCCGTATCGTTAGGGGCAAGCTGGCGACCGTCCATATCGGTATGCTCGAGGCGTACGCCGCTCTTGATCACCACACCGTGCAGGTCTTTCGATGCCTGCAAAAAGCCGGAATGGATCCCTTCGGAATAACGGAAGCTGCGGCTTCGCACGAGATCGGGCGTGCGCACGCCATTGCTCAGGCGGAAGTAATCGGTCGCATTTCGGAAGCGGACCAACAGGGTCTTGAGGCCCGACTCCAGGGTCCATTTTCCCGGCAGCTTCTTCACCAGGTTCGACTGGGCAGTAAGAAACCGCAGGCGATTATCCAGTTCGCCATCGCCGGTATTGAACCGCTGGTCTGTCGTATTCGGCGAAATGGTTAAGGAAAGGTCCGTGGTCCATTCCGAGCCGGCCGAATCAAGTTTCTTCTTCAGGTTGATGCCATTCGTGAAGTTGCTGTTGCGCCCCTTGTTGTTTACCAGGGTGAGATTACTAAAGCTTGTTTGCCCCGTCGACCGCTTGCGGATCTCCGAGAGGTTGTTGCTCCGGCTGTTGTTGTCGTTGGTGCTGAAACGCCCGTCGTAGCTCACCTCCCAGCGGTTGGGCAACTGGTAGGAGGCGCCGAAACCGACGTAGAAGTTTTCTCCCCAGTACTTGGTCTTGGCCTCCTGGTGCAGGGCCGAGTCGATCGCGAAGAAACGGTCGGAGCGCAGTTTTTCAAAAGAGGTACGGCGACCATAATTCAGGTTCAGGTAGGTGGTAAGGGCGCCGTCGTTATTATTCAGGTTGAGTGAAAGGAATTGATTACCATATTGACCCTGGTTGCCACCCAGGCTAACGGAACCGGTAAGGCCGATGCGTACCCCTTTCTTCAACACTACGTTCACGATCCCGCCACTGCCGGAAGCATCATAGCGTGCCGAAGGCGTGCGGAGGATCTCGATCGATGCGATGGCCGAAGGCGGCAGGTTCTTGAGCAGGGCGGCCATGTCGGCTGCGCTCATCCGCTGTTCTCTCCCATTGATGTAGACGGTAGCGGGTGTAGTGCTGCTGAGATAGATATTGCCGTCCTGGTCGATGAATAGCCCGGGCGTTTTTTCCATCACTTCAAAGGCATTGGTCGATGCGCTTACGAGGTTCTCCGGGTCTACGATGGTTTTGTCGTCCTCCTGCCGCATCATGGGACGCGCGGCGCGAACAACCACACCGCTCATGGCAGCCGCCTCCGGTTCTGCGGTCAGCTCCAGGAGCGATAGCCCGGATGACACAGCAACGCCCTTTTCGATCGGGCGGTAACCTACGGAGGAGAAGAGCACGCGGTAACGCAGGCCGGTCTGCAGGCGGAATCGGGCCACGCCGTTGCTGTCGGTGATCCTTTTATAGAGCGTGGAATCCTGGAGGGACTTCAGTTCGATCGTTGCTGCAGCGAGGGGCTGCCGGGCGGAATTTCGAACCAGCACGTTCAATTCGGCTTCCTGGGCCTGGAGCACACCGAAAGAACAGACAAAGAGCAGGCAAAGCAGCGAGCGGGCAGTAAGGGGCATAACGGTAAAACTAACCGGCACCTGCCAACCCTGCGCCCCGAGGGTTTCTATTT
>CBHWDR010000687.1:0-2093 GCA_966112575.1 uncultured Chitinophagales bacterium | reverse complement strand
CCAGGGTCCCGACCTCCCGAACGTTCGGGACGGGACAGCCCTGGGACAACAAGGATCATATGTCCTCTGTGCCCCATCGGGGTGCAACTTACGCAAGAGGCACCCTAGGCGGCTTTGAGGGAAATAAAGAATAAAGAACAAGAAACAAGGAATATCGATGGGAAAGACTACTAAACGATCCGTGCCTCATACCATAGAGCCTAAAGGCAACCGTTAGGAAAAGATTGCTTTAAACAAAAACCTCCGTGTCTCTTTGTGCCTTCGTGTCTCCGTGCTGCGTCCGCCGAAGCTTAAGCGTAGGCGGGGTTCAAAAAGCAGGGTGAGAGCCACGCCCAATGGAGCCCATTCTCGAATTCCCGCATTCCCGAATTCCCGAATTCTTACCTTAGCCCCATGACCGTGGCGGCGTTTTTCGAGTTGTTCCTGGAGGAGTTGCGGCAGCACCCGGCGCTGCATTCGTATTATAAATTTCTCTCCGATCCAAGGAAGCTCGCTTTCCGTAAAGCCTACTTCTGCCAGCGGCTTCAGTTCATCGCCGACCATATCGGACCGAAAGAGCAACTGATCTGGGACTGCGGCAGCGGCTATGGCACCACGGCGCTCTTCCTGGCCCTGAACGGCTACCGGGTGCTCGGTTCCACGCTTGAATTCTATTACCGCGAACTGCCGCAGCGAAGGGCGTTCTGGTCGCAGTACGGCGACGTCAGCGGCTTCGACTGCGTTTACGAAGATCTCTATTCCACTCCTTATTCGGGGCGGTTCGACTCCATTATCGTCCAGGACACGCTCCATCATCTCGAGCCGCTTCAGCAGGGGCTGGCACTGCTCCATCGGGCCCTCCGCCCCGGCGGCCGGCTCCTCGTAGTAGAAGAGAATGGGCAAAACCTGGTGCAGAACCTCAAGCTCCTCCGACAGCGCGGGTTCAACCGCACCGTGGAGGTTTACGACGAGTCATTGGGAAAGAACATCGTCTTTGGCGATGAACAGATCCGCGGCTTCCGCTCCTGGAAACGCCAGCTGGAAGCCGCCGGCTTCCGCGTGGAAGAGGGATCCCTGCAATACATCCGCCTCCTGCCGCCCCGCCTTATCCGGGCGGGCAATTACGAGGAAGCGCTCGACCGCGAACGCCGCCTCGCCGGCAGGGGCGTCCGCAACCTGTTTTACTTCGGCATCAACTTCACGGCCAGCCGTTAGCCCGGGCTATCTTTGCCGACCATGAATATTGTGGTCAATACCCGCTTTCTGATCGAAGGGCACCTGGAAGGCTATGGCTATTTCATCCGCGAAGTGTTCAGCCGCATGGCAAAAGCACATCCCGAGCACCGCTTTTTCTTCCTGTTCGACCGCCCCTTCGACCCCGCATTCATCCCCTCCGATAATGTGGAAGGCGTGGTGGTAGGGCCCATGGCCCGGCATCCCCTGCTCTGGACCTTGTGGTACGACTTCCGGGTGCCCCTGATCCTCAAACGCCTGAAGGCAGACCTTTTCATCTCGCCCGACGGCATCTGCTCGCGCACCACCAAGGTGCCGCAATGCGTGGTGATCCATGACATCGGCATCTACCATCACCCCGCCGATTACAAGAAAAGCCATGCACGCTATTACCGGGGCAACCTGCCCCGTTTTGTCCGCAAAGCCGCCATGGTGGCTACGGTCTCCGAGTTTTCGAAGGCCGACATCGTGGGCCAGTTCGGGCTCGACCCGGCCAGGGTATCGGTGGTCTACAGCGCTGCCAAGCCTTCCTTTGCGCCCATTGGGGCGGAGGAGAAAGAGCAGGTGAAAGCCCAATGGACCGGTGGCATCGATTACTTCGTTTATGTGGGTGCGATCCATCCGCGCAAGAATATCCTGAACCTGCTCAAGGCCTTCTCTATCTTCAAAAAACGCCAGCAGAGCAACCTGAAACTCGTGCTGGTGGGCCGCACCACCTGGAAGAATGAAGGGTTTCACCAACTCCTGGCTTCTTACAAATACCGCGACGACGTGGTGGTGACCGGCTATGTGACGGAAGAAGAGGCCGCGCGGCTGGTGGCTTCCGCCTATGCCCTGGTCTATCCGTCGACTTTTGAAGGCTTTGGCGTGCCCGTGCTCGA
>CBHWDR010000686.1:0-2096 GCA_966112575.1 uncultured Chitinophagales bacterium | reverse complement strand
AAGAAGCGGGCCTCGAGGCGTTTTTTCTTCAGCACGAGATGATTCAGCGTAATGCCCTGTGAGAAGCAATAACTGTTGATCTCTTCCAGGTTGGACGTGCCCTTGGGCAGTGCGAACTGCAGGGTGTTCTCTTTTTCATTGACCGATATCGAAGAAGAGAATTTCTGCAGGGTCGCCCGCAGCGCATCGATATTAGCGGCGCTCACTTCCACGATGTCTTCGTTCGTCAGCAATTCTTCCACCGTTCCTGAGGTGATCAGGTTGCCGGTTTTGAGGATCACCATATGCGTACAGACCTTCTCCACCTCATCGAGCAGGTGAGAGGCGATGATGATGGTATGCCCGGCCGCGCGCAGTTCGCCAATGAGGTCGCGGATCTCCGCAATGCCCACCGGGTCGAGTCCGTTCGTGGGCTCGTCGAGCACCAGCACGCGCGGTCCGCCGAGCAGGGCGGCGGCGATCGCGAGGCGTTGCTTCATGCCCAGGCTGAAACTGGAGAACTTGCTGTTGCGGCGTTCATAGAGGCGTACTTTTTTCAGCACTTCGTCGATGTCTTCCGGTGTTCCCCTGCCACTGATGCTCTGCGTCACCTTGAGGTTGTTCACCGCCGAGAGGTAATGGTAGAAATTGGGTGTCTCCAGCAGGGAGCCGATCTTCTTTCGCTGGTCGGGCGACCCCGGGTGGCCGAACCAGAGGAAGGAGCCGTCGTTGGCTTTCAGAACATCCAGGATGATCGAAAGCATTGTGGTCTTGCCGCTCCCGTTGGGGCCCAGTATGCCGAATACGCTGCCTTCAGGAACCTCGAAGGAAACGCCATTCAACGCCCGTACCGGACCGTACGATTTGCTGATGTTGTTGATGGTGAGTACCGCACTCATGTATCAAAATTTTTCGGAAGATAGTCTGGCTGCAAGCATTCTGCAACGTCATTTATACGAAATCGCCTTTTCTCATTACCAAACTTCTTTTGCCGTTCTTTGTTTCCTTATTATGGCTACAGTACTCATTACCGGCGGGACCGGCATGATCGGCACGGCGCTCACCCGACAGCTCCTGGCAAAAGGTTACGACGTGATCATCCTTAGCCGGAAGGCAAGGCCCTCGCAGACAAAAGGACTAACGTATGCCGAATGGGATCTCGGGAAGGGAACGATCGATCCGAATGCCCTAGCTGCAGCCGACTACATCGTACACCTGGCCGGCGCCAACGTGGCCGAGGGTCGCTGGACGGACAAGCGCAAGCAGGAGATCGTCGACAGCCGGGTGCAGAGCGGGGAGTTGCTCGTGAAATCCCTGAAAGAGACTTCCAATAGAGTGAAAGCCCTGATCAGCTCTTCCGCTACCGGATGGTATGGCCCCGACAAAACCATCCCTTCCCAAAAGCCGTTCATGGAAACGGATCCTTCCTTCCCCGACTTCCTGGGTGCGACCTGCGCGAAATGGGAAGCGGCGACAGCGCCGGTTGCCGCCATGGGGAAGCGCCTGGTCTACCTGCGCACGGGCATTGTGCTGAGTACCGAAGGCGGCGCCTACGTGGAATTCCTCAAGCCATTGAAGCTGGGCGTGGCCGCTGTACTCGGAAGCGGGAAGCAGGTGATCAGCTGGATCCATATCGACGACCTGGTCAACCTCTATATCACGGCTATCGAGAACGAATCGTGGACGGGCGCCTATAATGCGGTGGCACCGAACCCGGTAGACAACCGCACCCTGATCCGGACCATGGCAGAAGTGCGGGGGAAGTTTCACATCACGGCGCCGGTGCCCACCTTTGTGTTGAAGGCCATGTTGGGCGAGATGAGCGTAGAGGTGCTGAAGAGTACCACGGTAAGCGCGCAGAAGGCACTGGACCAGGGCTTCGTTTTCCGGTATCCCGATGCCCGTTCCGCTACCCGCGCATTGGCGGCCGTTGCATCCTAGGCGCTACGCCTTTTTCATGCGGCCAGTGGTAGATATTGGTGAACCCGCCCACGATGGCCCTGTTCTTCGGGTTGAAACGCAGTCGGTGCAGCTTCAGCAACTCGAGATCTTCCAGGGTCACTCTTCGATGCATGGGATGCATGGTGCCTCCATTCGGGCCCGCAGGCTTGAGCGGG
>CBHWDR010000685.1:0-2099 GCA_966112575.1 uncultured Chitinophagales bacterium | reverse complement strand
CGCTGAAGCTTCGGCGTACGGAGCACAGAGACACGAAGGCACAGAAAGCACTGAGGGTTGTCGCGCAGAGGCGCGGAGGACGCAGAGTATAGTGATGAGGCTGAACGCTGGAGATTTTACTACGGACACGTCGGGATTGGGACAGAGGAAAGCCCAGGCTTTGGTTGGATTTCCGATGAACTAATAAAGAGTAGTAGTTTCTACAGTAGCTTATTGTTCTAAAGTATTATGCACAGGCCCCTGCGGGGCGGAAAAGCCTATGTTCAACACTCCTACAAATACTGACTCTTTAACGTCCAGAAGACCCAACTCTTGAACTCTTGAACTTTTGAACCTTTGAACTCGCGAACTCGCAAACTCGCGAACAACGCAAACTCCACCAACCCTCAGCAACCTCGCTTCTTCAGCAATTCCGATCGCCGTGGCTCGGGAACGCCGTCGTAGTCGAAAGGACAATTGAGGCAGCCATTGCCGCAGCACCAGCCCCGTTCGAGGAGGTATTTCGACGTGAAGGTGATCAGCCCTTTATCATTGACATAATAGTCTTCGCCCTCAATCAAATCCGGCCTCATGTTTCAGGAATTCTTGAAGTGTAAGATCCATTTCTTTCGATGGTAAAACTTCAGGCAGGGTGAAACAGAGGTAGTGAATGCGGTTGCTCCTGGCAATGTCGAGCGATTCGTAATAGGTCTTGATATGCAGCTCGGGAGCGATGCCTCCGGGTTGTCCGTAAACATCATCGATATCCTGGATAAGGTTACAGCCATACATACCGATCACCTTTTTGGTGAACTGGTAGAGGTCGGGCGAGTCGGTCTTCAGGTGGATCCTGCCACCGGTGCGCAGTACCTGGTAGTAGAGGCGCAGGAACTTGGGATGCGTGAGGCGTTTTTTCGATTTCGAGAGGCGCAGTTGGGGATCGGGGAAGGTGATCCAGATCTCGTCCACTTCCCCGGGGCCGAAGAATTCGGTGATGCGGTCGATCTGGATGCGCAGGAAGCCCACATTTTTCTGGTTGTGCTGCAACGCCTTCTTGGCGCCCACCCAGATGCGGTTGCCCTTCTGGTCCACTCCCAGGAAGTTCTTGTTGGGATAAAGATGCGCCAGTCCGAGCGTGTACTCGCCCTTGCCGCAGGCCAGCTCCAGCACGATGGGGTTCTTGTTGTCGAAGAAGCGGCACCAGGCCCCGGGCATCTCCTCGGGGTACTGAAGCACATTGGAAAAAGTTTCCAGTTCCGCAAAGCGGACGAGTTTTTTTTGCGCCATACGTATGCGGTTGGAACCGAGGGATTATTTTTTTTCGAACATCAGCTCCTGCACTTTCGCCTTGTCTTCCTTCTCTTTTCGAAGGTCGAACATGGTGCCGAACACATGGTCCCAGAAGGTGGAGCTCACGCCAAAGCCTTTGTGCTCGTCTTTGTAGTGGTGCAGGTGGTGGTTTCTCCAGAGGGGCTTCATCCACTTGAAGGGCGGGTTCCAGGCATGGATGGCAAAATGCATCGATGCATAAAGCAGGTAGCCGAGAATGAACCCGGGGAAGAATACCAATGCCTGCTCGCGCAGAAAAATGTATTGAAGTCCGAAAAGGGTAGCTGCCAGGATGAGCGAAGGCAGGGGCGGCATGAAAAGACGCTCCCGGTCGCGGGGGTAGTGGTGGTGATTCCCATGCATGATGTACACGAACTTCTGGGCTTTCACGTTGTCGCTCACCCAATGGAAGGCAAAGCGGTGAGCCAGGTATTCGAAGAAGCTCCAGAAGAACATGCCTCCAAAGAAAAGGCCCGTGATCTTCAGCCCGGAGAAATCAAGCTTCATGGAAGAATAGATCGGAAGGCCGATGATGAACGGAAGGTACATGCCCCAGATCACAATCGGATTGGCCTTGGTCAGCATTTCAAGAACCGGGTTCTGGAAAAGCCGGGCCTGCCCTTTATTGTGAATTTTCTCAAACTTCATGAATCATGGATTTGCCCGCAAATTTAAGCAATGGCGGCGCAAATCCATGCGGGTAAAGGAGTTGATGTTGTTCGAACCACGCTCTTTCAGCGGGGCGGCGGTTATTTTCTGGCGGGGAAAAGGTTAAAACTGATCCCGAGGTT
>CBHWDR010000684.1:0-2112 GCA_966112575.1 uncultured Chitinophagales bacterium | reverse complement strand
CTCGATCACCTGCTCGAAATCCCATTTGCTTACTTCGCTCCACTCATTGAAGCTGACGAAGACACGCAGGAAATAATTGGTGGCCAGTTGATCGGTTTCGGGCCGCGCCAGCTTTTTATATTCATAGCGGTAATCATAGCTCAATGCCGAAATATCAGAGATCACCGCAGATGAAGTCGGATATCGACCCGCACCTTTTCCATAGAGGAATTGCCGGTCGGCCAGCTTGCTTTCCACAACAACCCCGTTATATTCCTGGTCTACCCGGAACAGGAGTTCATCGGGTTGAACGAACTGCGGCAGCACGAAGGCGCAGACCTTTCCATCGGCCAGCTTGGAGGCGTGTGCTTTCAGCTTGATCCGGTAACCTTTCTCGGAGGCATAGCGGGCATCACCTTCATGCAGGCGATGGATGCCGGTGCGGAGCAGTTCCCCCGGCTTTGCGATGATCCCATAGGCATGCGCCAGCAGGATGGCCAGCTTGTTCACGGCATCGAAGCCTTCCACGTCCAGCTTCGGATCGCTCTCGGCAAAGCCCAGCTCCTGGGCCTGCCTTAAAGCTTCCGGGTAGCTCAGTCCTTCGCCAACTTTGGTCAGAATATAATTGGTCGATCCATTGACAATACCACTGATGCTTTGCAGGAGGTCGTTGTCGTAATACTCTTCCAGGTTCCGGAGAATGGGGATCGATCCGCAAACGGCAGCCTCGTAAAGGAAAGGGGTGCCATATTCCTCTTGCAGGGACAACAACTCGGCAAAATGCTCGGCGATCATCTTCTTGTTGGCGCTCACTACGGCTTTACCCGAACGAAGCGCCTTGGTCACGATCAAATAGGCATCATCCGCACGATCGATCAGCTCTACGATGAGGTTGATCCCGGGATCATTCAGCAGTTCGTCGGCATTCGTAGTAAATAGCGCTGGATCTGCATTGCGCGGCTTATGCGCCTGGCGGATACAGACTTTCCGGATCACGGCATTCAGCGAAGGAGTTTGCTTCAGCACCTGGTAGATGCCTTCGCCCACAACGCCGAAGCCAAAAAGTCCGATGGTCAGAGAGGTACGTTTGCTCATGGTTCGGGATTAAAGGGTTTGAAGAATTTGTTGCTGCTGTACCGCTTCGAAGGCCTGTTCAAGATCATTCACCAGATCTTCGGGCTCTTCGAGGCCAACGGAAAGTCGGATCAGGCTGTCGGCTACGCCGGCCGCGCGGCGCTTCTCGGCAGGGATCGACTTGTGCGTCATGTTCGCCGGGTGACAAAGCAGGCTCTTAACCCCACCGAGCGACTCAGCCAACTTGAAAAGTTTCGTAGCCGTGACGAACTGCACCGCCGCATCGCCGGTATTTTCTTTTAGTGTAAAGGAGACGATCCCGCCGAATCCTTTTGCCTGCTTTCGGGCGATGTCATGGTTCGGATGGTCTTCCAGGCCCGGGTAGAAAACCTGGTCCACTGCCGGGTGCTGCTGCAGGTATTTTGCCACTTCCAGCGCGCCGGCCGAGTGCTGGCGGATACGCAACGGTAAGGTCTCAATGCCGCGGATGACCAGCCAGCTGTCGAAAGGTGAAAGGATCGCACCGCTGGCATTCTGGATGAACTTGATCCGGGCGCCAAGCTCGGGGTCGCGTGCTACAACCAAGCCGGCGATCAGGTCACTGTGACCGCCGAGGTACTTGGTGGCGGAATGCACGACCAGGTCAGCTCCCAGTGTAAGAGGTTTTTGAAGGGCGGGTGAAGCAAAAGTATTATCCACGCAAAGCCAGCACCCCGAAGCTTTCGCGATCTGGGCGATAGCTGCGATATCGGAGATCTTCAAGGTCGGGTTGGTGGGCGTCTCGATCCAGATCAGCTTCGTGTTCGGCGTGATGGCGTTGAAGACGTTTTCGGCATTGGTGGTATCAACATAATTCACAGTGATGCCGAATTTTTCATAGATGTGCGTAAACAGCCGGAAGGCGCCGCCATAGATATCATCCACGGCCAGGATCTCATCACCCGACTTGAGGAGCTTCACCACCGCATCGATCGCGGCCAGGCCGCTGCCAAAGGCGATCCCCGTGCTGCCTTCCTCCAGCTGCGCATAGAGCTCGGGCGCGTACTGCCGGGCCTCCTG
>CBHWDR010000683.1:0-2112 GCA_966112575.1 uncultured Chitinophagales bacterium | reverse complement strand
AAAGCCCCCGTTTGAGCAACGATCAGCCAGCGGCCAAAAGCTAATGGGAGAGCCCATTACTGCACCGTACGCTCGTACTCGTTGTCCCAGTTGCTCTTCACGGTTATCCTGCCTTCCACGGGCCGCACCAGCTCGGGCTGCCGGCGGAAGCGGAAGGAACCGGGATCCCATTTGCCATTGCCATTGGTATCGTAAACCACCCGCAGCTCGTACTCGCCGGGGGCAAAACGGTTGCTGCTGAACGTACCATTGGGAACCGGCACAGTTTGCACCACCGTCCCGTTGAGGAGGAACTGCAGTACGGGCCGGCGAGTGAGGTCGAGCCCGCGTAAACGCAGCGAGATCGCGCCATAATCAGCGGCCTTTCGCGTGGTGAAGAAGAGGGTATCGCTTTTCAGGAGCTTCCGGTTGGCCGTATCGGCAGCAAAGTCCTGCCCCAGCTCCAGGTTATAACGGGTATCGGCCTTCCAGCTCGTGCGCACCCGGAGCTCCCTGCGGCTACTGTCCAGCAGGAGGGAATAATTCGTGGGGGTAAAAAGGCTGTCGGCGGTCAACCGGACACGCGAGGAGTCGAGTCGGCGAAGCGGTATGGGAAAAGTGAGCACATAGTCCTGGAGGATATCATGCAGCTGTCCCTCCGGGGGTGCGTTGAAGCGCAGCCGGCGGTCGTTGATCGGGATGCGGGTACCGCCGGGCAGGGCGCCGGGCGCTGCCTTAACGCCGCCCCGATAGGCAAAAAGCGTGATCGAGTCGGTTTCCCCGGCTACCACCGGCACATCGGAAAAAGCAAAGAGTTGGGTCGTATCCCGGTACTGGCGCGCATTGGGCTGCGTGCCCAGGGCGTAGATGGCAAAGGTGTCGGAAGGCAGGTAGCGGAAGCGGAAATAGCCCTGGCTGTTGAGCCGGGTAACGTACTGCGGGTTATTCCGGATCACGGCCGAGTCATCCAGGTCGCGATGAAGGATAACGATCATGTTCGAATCCACCACGCCGGTTTCGGCCTGCACCACGCGCCCGCTGATCTCGAGAGAATCCAGGTAGGGACCTGTTGAGAAGGCATAGGTGAAGTCGCGTAGGGGATTGCTTTCGTTCATGTCCACGATCGCATTCCCGAAGTTGAGCACGTAGGTCGTATTGGGGAGCAGGGTGTCCTTCAGCTTGATCAGCATCTCCCTTCCCGTGACCTCGATCTCGGGCACGCGGTTCATTTCGGGGGTGAAACTCTTGTTGGTGGACAGGTCTTTCAGGTCCACGTACTCATCGAACGTAAGACGGATGGTCCGGCCCCGGAAATTGACGGTCGAATCCCCCGGCTCGGCCTTCAACAGTACGGGCGGGATGGTGTCCTTCGGGCCCCCTTCCGGCGGGATGATGGTCGCACAGCCCATGGGTATCGTACTCCAGAAGAGCACGAAAGCGAGGAAGGAGAAAAGGGCCAGGGAGGAACGTGGATTCATCGGGGCAAACTTAAAGCATTCACACCTTGAAGGTTTTATAAACCTTCAAGGTTGTACGATTTCGCCAAGCTTTAACGAATGGAAAGCCGTGAACTCCCCGGCTCCTCCAAATGCCTGAAGCAGCTCGTCTTTCTTCAAAAAGATCGAAGGTGCGGGACTGGCCAGCGTTTCATACGACGTCCAGTTCCAGTCGCGAAAATCGGCCACCAACTTGTGTTTGACCGGGTTCTGATGAATGTACCGGCAGGTCCGTTTGAGCTGATCGACCGTTTCCATGCGAACACGCCGGGCCGGGATAAAGAGCCCGCCCATCCGCTGGAACCGCCTGTTGAAGGACTTGCAATAGCCGTTCAGCAGGTTCGATACCTGTTGCATCACAAAGCCGGGCGCGCGAACGGAGCAGAGCTCTCCCCGATGCTTGACACTGCGGTAGTAGGCATTAAGCTCCTCCAGCGGCTTGATCCTGGCCAGAAGGTGAAAATGATTGGGAATGAGGGCATAACTGTAGAGATCCATCACCAGGTAGAGATGATCAAAGACTTTGTTGAGGAAATACGCATAGTTCTCCTCTTCCCGGAACATGCGCTCTTTGCCGATGGCCCGAGCATAGAGATGATATACACCTTCGGGCTTCAATGGGAGATGATAATTCTTC
>CBHWDR010000682.1:0-2119 GCA_966112575.1 uncultured Chitinophagales bacterium | reverse complement strand
CCTTTGCCCCCAAATTCCACCTATGCGCATCTCTGCCATCCTCTCCATCCCGCTCGCGGCACTTCTTTTTTCCTGCGGCGAACAAAAAGCCAGGCCTGAAGCTTCCAAAAAGCCGGTGCAAAGCCAGCATTCCGAAGCCTACCGTCGGTCGGTCAATGCCGCGCTGCTTGCCTACGACAGCCTGAGTGAATCGTTTGTCAACTGGGATTCCCTTGCCGTGATCCGCAATGCCGGCCTGCTCAGCCAGCGCATCGACTCGCTGCAAGCCGATCCCACTAAGGACGGCGCCAATGCCGGGATCGCTTCCAAAACAAAAGTTCAGTCACTGCTGGGCGACCTCCAGGGTTCGCTCGACATCACCAGCAAGCGCCAGCGCTTCAACGATATCTCGCTCCAGCTGTTTGGCTTCCTGAAATCCTCGCGGTACGATGAAGCCGATCTTTATCTGCAGGAATGCACCATGCCCTATAACGACACCGGCTCAGGCGTGTGGATCAGCCGCACAGAGAAAGGGCGCAACCCCTACCTCGGACTGAAACATCCGTATTACAAAGGCGGGATGCTCAGCTGCGGCAGCGTAAAGGAAGAACTGGCGGCAGGAGGCGAAACCGGGGAAACGGAAAAAACGGGAGCGCATGCGAACCATTAAACTATTTGGATGAAGAAGTTGATCGCCGTTTTGTTCTTGTTCCTGTTCCTCCGCCTGGACACGCAAGCCCAGGCGCGGTATACGCTGAACGGCTATATCAAGGACAGCAGCAGTGGCGAGTCGGTGGTTGCTGCAACCGTGTCGGTCAGGGGACGAACGGTGACCAGTAACCAGTACGGGTTTTACTCGATCACCCTCGACTCGGGCGCCTATGAGGTCCTGGTTTCCCATGTTTCTTTCCTGTCCAAAAACTTCCGGGTGGACCTGAAAGAGAACGTAACCTATAACGTGAACCTGCTGTCGCGATCGGCAGCGATGAACGAGGTAGTGGTCTACAGCCGGCGACGCGATGCGAATGTCCGCAATGCCCAGATGGGCCGCATCGATCTTTCCATCAACCAGATCAAGAATGTGCCGGCGTTGCTGGGTGAGGTGGACATCCTGAAGACCATCCAGCTCCTGCCGGGGGTACGCAATGCCGGCGAGGGCAACGCGGGCTTCTATGTACGCGGCGGCGGTCCCGACCAGAACCTCATTCTCCTTGATGACGCGGTGGTGTACAATACGGGGCACCTTTTCGGTTTCTTCTCCATCTTCAACTCCGACGCCATCAAGAATACCTCGCTGATCAAAGGCGGCATGCCGGCGCAATACGGCGGTCGCCTGTCTTCGGTGCTCGACGTGTCAATGAAGGAAGGCAACAACCAGAAATTCCAGGGCGAAGGCGGCATCGGCCTCATCGCATCCCGCCTGTCGCTCCAGGGGCCGATCGTGAAGAACAAGGCCTCCTTTATGCTCTCCGCAAGACGCACCTACATCGATGCGCTGGTCAAGCCCTTTGTGAAAAAGACCTCGAACTTCTATGGCTCGGGTTACTATTTCTACGACCTGAATGCAAAAGCGAATTACCGTTTCTCCGATAAGGATCATCTCTACCTCAGCGGTTATTTTGGACGGGATGTGTTCACCTTCAATAATTCGGAGCTATCCTTCCGGGCCAATATTCCATGGGGCAACTCTACAGCTACCATGCGCTGGAACCACGTGTTCAACCGGAAGCTCTTCGCCAATACCACGGTCGTTTACAACGATTACAACTACCAGTTCGGGGCCGCGCAGAACGAGTTTGAGGTTAATCTTTACTCGGGTATCCGCGACGGGATGAAGGTGCTGGAAGTCGCAACCGGCAGCGGCGAGATGTTTGAGCATCTGGTCCGTGTGAACCCCAGCGGCTTGACTTTCGGGCTGGACCTTTCGCCCAACATGGCCTCGCAATAGCAAAAACGCGCGAGGCGTTTGTTACCCAGAGCCTCCGCCCATTGCGGCGCAGTCGATGTGCGAAGCCTGCCATTCCGCAACGCCTCGTTCGATTCGGTGATGTGCTGCTATTTGATCGAGCTGCTCTCGCAGCAAGATATACGCTCGACGCTGCGCGAACCTAGCCGGTCTCGTGCCAGTCTGAGCCACGAC
>CBHWDR010000681.1:0-2119 GCA_966112575.1 uncultured Chitinophagales bacterium | reverse complement strand
GCATGTTGCGAAGGTGCGGAAAAAAGAAACCCCGGCCTTAGCCGGTGTCGCATTCTTCGAATGCGTAGGTAGATGAATTACTTGTACGTATACGTGATGTTGCGCTGCGGCTCCCCGATCGAGGTTTCGATACGCGAGGCCGGGCGATTCGCACTGGTATAGCTGTATTGGTGATTGGTAACGGTGACCTTTCCCGGCTCGGTCTCGGTGCGCTTGGTCACGTTGTTGGCCGAATAGAAGACATCCATTCCAAACACAACGGCATCTCGCTGGAACTGGACCGGGTTGACTTTCTGATCGAACTCCAGGGCCGAGGTATGGTCGAGGACGAATTGACCGTTTCCGCCATCCACGCTATACACTTTGATCTGCGACAGGTTGTTGCCGGCATAGATATACTCGGTCTTTTCGGAAGCCATATAAGGGCTGCCCAGGTTGTCGGTGGTGAACTTGGTCTCCGTGCCCAGCCGGCCTGCGGCGTCATAGGTGTACACGATGCTGTCGCGAAAGCCCATGCCGAACATTTCTGCTACGGTCAGCGCATAGGTGTACCTGCCATTGGCGGAAAACACGGCCGTCGTCATCTGGTCGATGCCCATGGCCTGCAAGGCGGAAGAGCGCGTCACCTGCCGGTCGATCATGCCCGCATTGTTCCGGGTGAAGGTCACGGAGAACTGGAAGTCGTCGCCATCAGCATGGCCGGAGGCCGATAAGCGGTCGATGCGACCGGCAGCATCATAACGGATATCGGATACCACCGAATCGCCGCCGCCTTTCTCGAGGGTTCGGATCAGTTTCGTTCCTGCAGGCTGGCTTTGCGACTCCTCGCGTTTGCAGGCAACCAGAAGCAGCAGGGGAAGAAGCGCAAGGGAAAGAATCGACATTCTCATAACATTGTTTTTTTTGGGAGACCGGGTCTCCGGGTTGAAGGGTTAATGGTTTATACCCCTAATACGCAACGCTCATGAACTTCCCCTACAACCCATCCTGTTAAAGAATTTCAAAAGCCGGCAGCAGCCGGAAACCCGTGCGGAGCAAGGCTTCCATTCATTCACATCCATCGCCGATTCATCCATGCTTTCCACCAATTCATCCATAAAAAATGCCCGCCAACGCGGGCATTTTCTGTCTAAAATATTTTCCAAAATCATAGTCACTCATCACTCATAACCCAAGCAATGCCTTCGTCGGGTCTTTTCCGAACAGCAGCAACTCGGGGTTCTCCAGCAGCTCCTTCACCCGTACGAGGAAGGACACCGACTCGCGGCCATCGATGATGCGGTGATCGTAGCTCAGGGCCAGGTACATCATCGGGCGGATCACGATCTGACCGTCTACAACCACCGGGCGCTCCTGGATCTTGTGCATGCCCAGG
Source organism: uncultured Chitinophagales bacterium (assembly GCA_966112575.1). Lineage (GTDB taxonomy): Bacteria > Bacteroidota > Bacteroidia > Chitinophagales > Chitinophagaceae > Flavisolibacter. Next base: position 744 of record CBHWDR010000681.1, on the reverse strand, counting down.
ATGGCCGACTGCGGGATATTGATGATCGGGGTCGACATCAGCGAACCGAAGACGCCGCCATTGGTGATGGTGAAGGTACCGCCCTGCATCTCTTCCATGCTGAGCTTGTTGTCGCGGGCCTTGGTGGCCAGCTCCACTACCTTCCTTTCGATATCGGCCATGCCTAAGCTCTCCGCATTGCGGATCACCGGCACCACGAGGCCCTTTGGCGCCGAAACGGCGATGGAGATATCACAGTATTGATGATAAACGATGGAATCCCCATCGATATAGGCATTTACGGCCGGCCACTCCTGGAGGGCGAAGCACACGGCCTTGGTGAAAAAGCTCATGAAACCGAGGTTCACGCCATGCGACTCCTTGAACTTATCCTTGTTGGCCGTGCGGATCGCCATGATCCGGCTCATGTCCACCTCGTTGAAGGTCGTGAGCATGGCCGTCGTGTTCTTGGCTTCCACCAGGCGACGGGAAACGGTCTTGCGCAGGTTGCTCATCTTCTCCCGCTTCTCTTCGCGGGTGAAGGCGGCGGTACCCGGCTTGCGGCCCGGGTTGGACAAGGCTTCAAGCACATCTTCCTTCAGGATCTTGCCATTGAAGCCGGAGGCCTGGATGCTTTTCGGATCCACTTTTTTATCGGCGATGATGGCCGAAGCGACCGGGGTCGCGTTTTAGTAGGTGGGGGAGGCCGGCACAGCCGGTGCGTCCGCGGCCCGGTCCGCGTTAGGCGTGGCTTGGTGGATATCC
>CBHWDR010000680.1:0-2119 GCA_966112575.1 uncultured Chitinophagales bacterium | reverse complement strand
CAGAATAAAATACCTTCACTCCATGAGCAGGGTTTTCACGATTACAGAAGGATTGCTGAACCTGGGTGCCCTGAAGACCGGCGGCCAGGGATCGGTGTACAAGGCGAAGCGCATGGGCGAGCTGCTCTCGGCGGTGAAGCTGCTTCCTACGCCGATCCACAGCGAAGATCCTTCCGACAAGAACTACATGACCTTCCAGAACGAAGTGCAGAAGCTGCGCAAGGTCAATGCGGTTCCCAACCCCAACGTGGTGAAGATCCTGTCCTCGGGGCTTACCGATACCGGCTCCCTTCCCTTCATCGAGATGGAGTTCATCGAAGGCCCCGACCTGGAAGAGTTGCTCCGTCCGCCGCATGATCCCGTATTCACCATCAAGGAGGCGATCCGTGTTGCCGAGCACCTCTCCAATGCCTTGGGCCATTGCCATAAGCTGGATGTGAAGCATGGCGATATCAAGTCCAACAACGTCAAGTATAATATTCATACGGGCAATTATATGCTGCTCGATTTCGGATTGGCCGTGATGTCGGACGAGCAGCGCCGCACGTCCTTCCGCCAGGCCGGAGCCATTGAGTTCATGGCCCCCGAGCAGAATGAAGGAAAAATGCTGTTTCAAACGGATGTCTACTCCTTCGGCGTGATCCTCTTCGAGCTCCTCGCCGGTGAAGTGCCGTTTCCGCTGGCAGATAACAACGAGTCTTCGCGCAATGCCGTGCGGCTGGCGCACCTCGAAAGCCGTCCGCCCGACCTGCTGGCCCTTCGCCGTTCGCGCCTGCCCGATCGCTGGAGCGAAGAGAAGAAGAATTATGAGATGCAGGTGCCCGATTGGCTGCTGCGCACCATCTACCGCTGCCTGGAGAAAAAGATCGAGCACCGTTTTGCCAATGGCGCCGACCTGCACGAATACATCGTACAAAGCAGCATTGCCACTACCCCGCGCAATGAAACGGTTTCGGAGGAGCTGCGCCTGCTGCGCATGGAAAACGAGCGTCTTGTGCGGGAGAAAACCGAACTGCAGCAACAGTTGCAACGGGTCCGGACGGAAGCGCCGCGCGAAAGCCGCGTCGTGACGCCGCCGCCGGTGTATGAGCCCGAACCGCCCCGCAGGCGCTCTTCCGGAAGCCACGCGATCGCCATCATCCTGACCGCGCTGGTCGTTGGCGCGATCTCCTATTTCGTGCTGCAAAGCCAGCGTTCGAAGGACGATACCGTGGCCACGCCCGCGAACACAGCGCCCCAGCAACCCCTGACCCTGGGGCAGTTCCGTGTAGGAACACCTAAGACCTTTTTTCATAACGAGCCCGACAGCGGCACGGACCGCGATGCCTACCTGAACGGCGGCTCCCTGATCACGGGCCTGAAGGAAGAGAATGGCTTTGTCTATATCGAGTTCACCAACACCCGTGGCCAGACCTCCAAGGGCTGGATCCGCCGCGATCACCTGCTGACCGAAGAGCAGTGGAATTCCGGCATTCGCACGATCGAGCAGCCGAAAGCGCCCGTTGATCCTACGGTGGAGCGGCTGCGCGAAGCGCGCGACCTCGTGGCGGCCAATCGCTACGACGAAGCCCTGCCCATCTACAATACGCTGGCGGCGCAGAACGTGCCCGAGGCCATGTATATGTATGCGAACCTCACACTGAAAGGCCATAACCCGGGCATGGATTGCAACGGCGCCCAGGTGCTCCTGGAGCGGGCTGCCGGCACCGGCTATGCTCCGGCGCGGCGCACGCTTGGTTACCTGCTGATCTATTCCGAGAACCCGCAGGTGCTCGCCGCCAACGGCTACGACCGCTGTTCTTACCCTAAAGACGTTACGAAGGGCAAGCTTCTGCTTACCCAGGCCGAGCGTAGCGGTGATACCCTTGCCCGCCGCCTGCTGCAAGACATTGAAGCCCAGCAGGACACCATGCAGTGACCGCTATTGGAACATTTCTTGCCATGGAAGGGTATGCGTACTTCCCGAACCGGATTTTCACCCTGGCTTCTCCTGCCCGTACTCCTGGTGGGCATGGCCATCGGCTATTTGGTCTTCCGGTCTGTTGACCGGCCCGAACGTGTTCAGGGTGAACAGGTTCCGAAGACCTATCATTTCCTTTACTACCCCGCGGCCAACATG
>CBHWDR010000679.1:0-2120 GCA_966112575.1 uncultured Chitinophagales bacterium | reverse complement strand
CCCTTGAGCGGATCGTTTCGCTCGACTGGAGCGACCGTGAAGCTTTGCGGAACAGCTTTCTGAACAACGGGCAGTACGTTGCGCTGATGTAAAAATGTTCTTATGGAATCCGTACCTACCTCCGAACTGACCATCCATGCGCTTGACCTGAAGCGGGGTCAGCAGTTATTCAAGGCCATCAACCATAAGCTGCGCCTGCAGCTCCTGCATTCGATCCACGAAAAGGGAAGGATCACCGTCACCGAATTATACATCAAGCATCGCCTGGAGCAATCGGTGGTGTCGCAGCATCTCGCGATCCTGCGCAAAGGCGGGTTCGTAACAACGGAAAGGGAGGGGAAGTTCGTGTTCTATCTCGTCAGCCTGGAACGCATCCGGGAGGTGGAAAAGATCGCGGCCCAGCTCAATGCCATTCGTTCCTGAACTAATTTGTGGCTTCCAGCTGTTGCTGGTGGATCGCCTGCGCCAGCGTAGTGATCCGGGTACGCTGCTCGAAGAGCGCTTCCCAGGATTCGCCCAAAAGCATGCGCGATTTCAGGCGGTCGATCTCGTGATTGTATTCAGCCAGTAAGGATTCCAGTGCGTGATTCGAAAGGGTAGGTTGTTGTTGCATGTTTTCCGATTAGCCCGGCAAAAATAATAAAGCGAAGCAAAGTGCGCCAGGATGATGATGCGGATCAATAATCGGACGCATGGCGCTGCCGCTAAAAGTATTTCGGTGCGTGCGGGAAAAGGTGGCGAAGATTCCACAAAAATGCGAAGCAGATCGCACCATAATCCTGATTTTAAACGGCCACAGGGGTTGGACCCATATTTGCTTTATTCAACTTGGTTTTTCATAGGATATTGGATTTTACACGAGGCTGGATTTCTATCCGGCCTTTTTCTTTTTAAGGGGATTGCGCTGATTTTTCTGGATTACGCAGATGGGATCACGGATTTCAAGGATTAACGGATGACACGGATGGCGATTCCTTTTTAAGAACTATTCTGCTCCCGATATGTCAGGTCTCTCGTCTCCAGTCTCCTATCTCTCGTCTCATGTCCTCGTCCGCCGAAGCTTTAGCGTCGGTGGGCTCACATCTCATATCTCACGTCTCAGGTCTTCACCTTCCCAGGCCGATCCGGATGCCGGCGCTGAGCTGGCTGCCGCCGCCGGGCAGGTTCAATGACGTGGTTCCAAGTTGCAATTTTGCCTTGTCGCGGTTCTTCTGGCCGAGGATAGCCAGGGGGATGCTGGACGCGAGGAGGCCGCAGCCGGTGAAGAACAGGGCCTTTCCCGTGCGCATGCCCGGCTCCGGGTCGTTTGTTTCCACCACACCGCTGATGCCCGAGCCGAAATACAGAACGCCGCCGGCCAGCATCAGCGTACCACCGCTCACAGCGGTGAACGTCGACGCCCGCTTGAACGATCGGGCTTTTCGGAAATAGTCTTCGGATAATTTGTTTTGAGCGGGGCTTCGCTCGATCACCTGCGCGAATACCGTACTAGTGAAGCATAGCGCAGCGAGGAGTACCGATAATTTTTTCATATGGCTTGTTTCGCCAAAACTACCGGCGCGCACGGACCCGCCTGAATTGAATTTCGAGGTGGCTGATCGAGGTTTTGCAAAAAATGCCAGAAGCGTTAAGGATTTCCCAATCAGTTCGCTCCAACTTCTTTCAAGCTTGCCTGCTGTGCGAGGTGCTGTTGCTGGGCGGAAAGGATCGAGAACTCGAGACCCGTCTCAAATCCGCTGAAGTCTTTCTTGATCTGGTAGGAAGTGACCTGGAGGCCACCGTTGCGGCGCTGTACGGTGAGGTAATGGAAGAGGGGCTTGTAGCCGGAGGCAAGGTCCTGGTAGCTGCCTTCGCCGGAGCGCAGGGGCTGGTGCAGGCCACCGCCGCCGCCGATCACCATGAAGTCCTTCCCGCCATGCTGGTAATGCTCAAAGCCGTGGCAATGCCCCGAGAGAAAGAGACGGCTCTTGGCCGAGTTCAGGTAAGGCGGAACGAATTTCTGCTGCACGTCGGTGCAGGGCTTCACGATGCGACTGTTGGTAAAAGGAGAGTGGTGACAGGCTGTGATGATATGCTGGATCGAAGGATCGGCATCGAGGCGGGTGAGCGTTTCCTGGTAC
>CBHWDR010000678.1:0-2124 GCA_966112575.1 uncultured Chitinophagales bacterium | reverse complement strand
GACGTTTTCGCTGCTCTATAAGGATGAGTTGCAGGAGAAAGAGATCGCGCGTGTGCTGCTGGAGTTCGGCGAACGAAAGTACCAGGGCGAAGAGCTGATCGCGCAGCACGTATTGAACGAATTGCCGGAAGAAGACCTGATCGATAATAAGCTGATCGTGCTGCTCATCGAGGAATACAAAAAAGCCCTGCAGGCAGGACAGGTGGTCGACAAGAACCATTTCATCTACCATCCGGATACCGACCTGAGTACGCTGGCCGTGTCGCTCCTGCAGTTCAAGTACGAAGAGAGCCAGCACTGGAAACGGGAAATGAGCCATGCTTCGGGTTACCAGAAATCGCTCTTCGAGCAGGATTACCGCGGCTTCTTCGATGTGATCAAGAAGGAGAACGAGGACAAGCTGCTCAATTACCTCAACATCGGGAAGGACAATACGCACGAAGCCGTTGATTCGGCCATCATCTACATTAAGCTGCGCAAGATCAAGCGGCTGTTGCAGCAGAATACGAAGGACATGGAGGAATTGCAGAAAGACTCCCTGAAAATGCATACCCAGCCCGAGATGATGAATAACCTCATCCTCACCCAGATGCACCTCAAAACCCTGGAGCGCGAGCTGACCCAGAAGCTCGGTACGGTGATCGCCAAGGCATAATTTTTATGCGCATCCCGGCAAACCGTCAGTAATGCGCCGATCGCTCCTGCTCTTCTCCGCAGCCCTGCTGCTCCTGTCCTCCTGTTACCGGATGCGTAAATCCAACGGGGGCGGGCAATCGGGTACTACCGCCCGGGTGATCGATCCCAAAGACATCGCCCTGCAGCCCGGTTATTCCATCGAAGCCGTGACTTCGGGACTCACCTTTCCCACGGCCTGCACCTTCGACGACGCCGGCCGTTTGTATGTGATCGAAGCGGGCTACTCGTACGGCGAGGTGGGCGAGCCGAAGCTGCTTCGAGTGGATGAGGCGGGCAAGACTGTGTTGATCGCTAAGGGATCTAATAATGGTCCCTGGTCAGGCATTGCCTGGCATGAAGGCGCTTTTTACGTGGCGGAAGGCGGCGAGCGCGAAGGGGGCCGGATCCTGCGCATCACGCCGGAGGGGAGCATGACCACGTTGCTCAGCGGCTTGCCCAGCATCGGCGATCACCACACCAATGGCCCCGTGATCTGGAACGGCTATATTTATTTCGGACAGGGCACGGCCACCAATTCGGGTGTGGTAGGTCCCGACAATGCCGAATTTGGCTGGCTCAGCCGCCAGCAGCGCTTCCATGATATTCCCTGCCGTGATCTGGTTCTTGCCGGCCGCAACTACTCCTCGCCCGACGTGCTGCGGGGCGGCGACAGCCAGGCCACTACGGGCGCTTTTGTGCCCTTTGGTACCGCCACCACACCGGGCCAGGTGATCAAGGGCCAACTGCCCTGTACCGGCGCCATCCTGCGCATGCCCCTGGCCGGCGGGCCCGTGGAACTGGTGGCCTGGGGCTTTCGCAACCCCTTCGGACTGGCGGTGTCGCCCGACGGGCGGCTGTTCATCACGGAAAATGGGTATGATGAACGCGGCAGCCGGCCGGTTTGGGGTACGGGCGATGTGCTTTGGGAAGTAAAATCGAACCTCTGGTATGGATGGCCTGATTTCTCCGGTGGGAAGCCGATCGCGCACGACGGCGAATTTGAACCGCCCGGTAAAAAGAAAGTCGAACGCCTCCTGCAGCAATACCCCAACGAGCCACCCCGGCCAACGGCTGTGTTCGGGGTGCATTCCTCTTCCAACGGACTTGATTTTTCCCGTGCTGCGGACTTCGGGTTTGCAGGCGAGGCATTCGTGGCGCAGTTTGGCGACATGGCGCCGAAAGCCGGAAAAGTGCTTGCACCGGTTGGCTTCAAAATTGTGCGCGTAGATGTAGGTACCGGCATCATCCGGGATTTTGCAACGAATAAAGGCAAGCGCAACGGGCCGGCGAGCTGGCTGGAGAAGGGAGGACTGGAGCGTCCGGTATCGGTGAAGTTCGACCCTTCGGGCAAGAACCTGTACGTGGTGGATTTCGGGGTGATGAAACTGAGCGAACAGGGTCCGCAGCCACAAATGAATACGGGTGTGGTCTGGCGGATCCGCAAAAACT
>CBHWDR010000677.1:0-2126 GCA_966112575.1 uncultured Chitinophagales bacterium | reverse complement strand
GATGAGGATCACGGCAGGTGCGCCCTTGGCGTTGAAGGCAGCGGCCTCGACACCCATCAGCTCCACGAGCTCGTCCTTCACGATCTTCACCATCAGCTGTCCGGGCGAGATGGCATTGATCACCTTCTCACCGGAGGCCTTGTCCTTCACCGTGTCGGTAAATTCCTTGGCGATCTTATAGTTCACGTCGGCATCCACGAGGGCGCGCCGGATCTCTTTTACGGTAGAGGCGATATTGAGTTCGGTGATCCGGCCTTCACCTTTGAGGTTCTTAAAGGCGGATTCCAACCGGTCACTTAAACTGTCGAACATAAATCACGGATTTAACGGATGGGAGGATTGCCACGGATAAAAACCTAAAGTACATAACGCTTGTACTGCAGGCTTCCCATTCCGAAGTTGAAATACAGGCCAACCTCCAACCCAAATACTTTTAAATAATTCAATACCCTGTTCATCGTAGTGGGATCCGGAATAACAATGGCTTTCAGGTCTGCAAGTATCAGGTCTTCTACCAGGATGTCGATCCGCTGTCGGCCGATCAGCACGCCCTTGTAATGAACGGGCCGATCTACTTCGCTCAAGGCTCTTAACCCTTCTTTTTTCAGCTCGATCAATAAGGCTTTTTGGTAAATGATCTCCCGAAACCCCGGACCCAGCTCACTGTGTACCCGCATCGCACAACCGATCATCATCCCGGTCAACTCACTGTGTTTCATTCCACAGAGATAAACCGCCCGGATGGGAAGCAAAAGAGAAAATCACGCCAGTTGAACAGGAAAAAACTCCCGTACCTCTGGTGGTCGACGATGAGCCGTTCCGTGTGATCCCCCGATCCTTTCCATCCGTGATAAAAAAAGAGTGAACGTGAGTTCACTCTAATAACTTTCGCAAATATAAAGGATGGACGCTATTCTACATTATCCGAGATACGAACGGAGCAGATGGCTCTTCTGCTGGGTGCGCAGCTTGGTGATCGCTTTATCCTTGATCTGGCGGACGCGTTCGCGGGTCAGGTTAAAGCGCTCCCCGATATCTTCCAGGCTCAGCGGGTGGTCCACGCCGATCCCGAAGAAATAGCAGAGGACGTCTTTCTGGCGCTCCGTGAGGGTCTGGAGCGAGCGGTCGATCTCGGTCTTCAGCGACTGGTGATGGTCGAGCTCGGCATCGGTCTTCTCCGCATTCGGGTTCTCCAGCACATCCAGCAGGGTGCCTTCCTCACCTTCGGAAAGGGGCGTGTCCATGCTCACGTGGCGGGCATTGATCCCGAGCGAAGAGGTGATCTCGTCCAGGTCCATGTTCAGGGCTTCCGCCAGCTCCTCGGCCGAGGGCTCGCGCTCGAATTCCTGCTCCAGGGCGGAGAAGGCCTTCTGGATCCGGTTGGTGAGGCCTACTTTGTTCAGCGGAAGGCGCACGATCCGGGCCTGCTCGGCGAGTGCCTGCAGGATCGACTGGCGGATCCACCAAACGGCGTAGGAGATGAACTTGAAACCCTTCGTTTCATCGAAGCGCTGGGCGGCTTTGATCAGGCCCAGGTTGCCTTCGTTGATCAGGTCGGGGAGGGAGAGGCCCTGGTTCTGGTACTGCTTGGCCACAGACACCACGAAGCGCAGGTTGGCCTTGGTGAGGCGATCGAGCGCACGCTGGTCACCTTGCTTGATGAGGCGGGCTAAACGTACTTCTTCTTCCGGGGTGATGAGCTCGACTTTCCCGATTTCTTGCAGGTACTTCTCGAGTGATTGAGATTCACGATTCGTAATAGACTTCGTGATCTTGAGTTGACGCATACTCATAGGATTGGTTTTAACAGATGGTTATTTTCAAGATTATAGATTTCAGTTAGTTTGGGTTATCCAAAAATATCCATCACAGTTCTGGTCTTTCACGTATCCCTAATTGCGAATACTTAATCCAAATTAAGAATTCACCTCATATGAACAAAAATTTTTTTTAGCAAATCTTTAAAACACATCCATTTGCTGTTTAAATCTCCCCTGAAAGGGGTGTAAAAAAATTTTGGGGCTACGATATATTTTCTATTATTGCACGGATTGAACCCGAATAGATTAACGGTTAACGATGAGCAAAAAACAACTGTACACCCTTGAGTTTCCGGTCCGGTGCTC
>CBHWDR010000676.1:0-2131 GCA_966112575.1 uncultured Chitinophagales bacterium | reverse complement strand
GTTCCTGCGCCATTGCATGGGAGCCGGCCTCGTAACGGTTGCCTTCGCGGTCCGTACCTGCCATGCCCCTGCCTTTGATCTCTTCGATGGTCTGCCAGCGGATCTCCGACGTGCGCCATTGCGCCGTGATGGTTTTCGCAAGGGGGTGATTGGAATATTTCTCCAGTGAGAAAACAATGCGCTTAAACTCCTCCTCGCTTACACCGATCGGTGCAAAGCGGGCAATGGTGAATTGTCCCGTGGTGAGCGTGCCGGTTTTATCAAAGACCACCTGGCGGATGTCTTTGAAGAGCTCGAGGCTCTTCGCCTGGCGGAAAAGAATGCCGTTCCGGGCGCCGCGTCCGAGCCCTACGGCAATAGCCGCCGGCGTGGCCAGTCCCATGGCACAAGGACAGGCGATCACGAGCACGGCGATCGCACGGAGCAGGGAAGGTGTGAAGGCACCGAGCACCAGCCAGTTGATCACCAGGGTAAGCAAGGCGATCGTGAGTACGGTAGGTACGAAGATGGCCGAGATGCGGTCGGCGAGCTGCTGCATGGGCGGCTTCTCGCCCTGGGCTTTCTTCACCAGTTGCAGGATGCGGGAAAGCACCGTGTCTTCTCCTACGGCCGTCACCTGGGCCTTGAGCTGCCCGTCGGTGACGATGCTGCCGCCGATGATGGCATCTTTTGCTTTCTTGTGAACAGGCGCGCTTTCGCCGGTGAGGAGCGATTCGTTTACATGCGCTTCGCCCCAGAGGATCTTCGCATCGGCCGGCACCTGCTCACCCGTGCGGATGAGCACGAGGTCGCCGTTCTTGAGTTGCGTGTTCTCTATCGGGAAGATGATCTCTTTATGCTCGTGGTCGAAGGCGATCATGTTCGCCATCACCTTCTGCGATTTCACAAGGTCTTTCAATGCCCGCTGTGTATGCTCGATGGAGGCATCTTCAAGGTAGTTGCCGAGGAAGACGAGGGTGATGATGGTGGCTGCGGTCTCATAATAGAGATAGCCCATGCCCAGGTTCATCAGGGTGACGTAAAGCGAATAGCCAAAAGCCGCTGTGGCGCCGATGGCAATGAGCACATTCATGTTGGGAATGCCGCGTCGCAGGCTTTTGATCGCCGAACGTCCGAAGAAGGACATACCCACGATGTATACCGGTGTGGCGAGGGCCAGCTGCACCCAGGGGTTCATCAGGAGATGCCAGTGCAGCCCGAACATATGCAGCATGAGTATGACAGTAAATGGAAGGCAGAACCAGAACCGCTGCAGGTGGGAATGGAAAAAAGGTTTCTTCGCGGCAGGCCGGGCCAGGATGTCGGTCGCCTCGATCTTGTAGCCCAGGTCTTCCACGCCCCGCGCAAGCTCGGGTTTGGAAGCAGCCTCCACCAGCTCGAAGGAAACATCCCCGTCGATGGGGTTCACCGTTACGTTCTTCGCGCCTTTCTTTTCCAGAAATTTATTGATCGTCAATGCACAGTTCGTACAGTGCATGCCCTCCACTTTCCATTGGACCTTTTCCATACAACAACGGTTATTCTGCCGGCAAAGGTAGCCCGGGGTAGGGCGGAGGATGTTGCAACATGGGTTTATCTTTTCAACCGGGTTGCAAAGCCCTCGTAAATCTTTGAATCAGGGATGCGATAAGGAGCGTTCGCGGAGTTCGCGAAGTTTGCGAGTTCGCGCATTCGCGAGTTTGCGGAGTTCAAGGGTTCAAAAGTTCAAAGGTTCAAGAGTTGCAGTAAGGACACCGGGGAATGATGATCAGTAGAGGAGAGTAAAAGGCAGAGTTTAAAGCCTGCGGTGCGGAGTTTTTGCCCCGCAGGGGCCTGTGCTTTATGCTTTAGAGAACTTACCTGCCGTAGGGAAAACTGCTCTTACTTATATCAATCAGAAAATATTCCTCCCAATGCAAGCAGTTCCTTTGGTTCAATCCTTAGATGCCTGCGGCATGGAAAATCTCTATCCTTTAGCTACTCCTTCATAACCTCTGTGCTCCTCCCTGCCTCAGTGTCTCTGTGGTTCAAAAAAACCGGTGCGAAGCGCTAAGTGCCCATTTTTACAAGGCGCTCAGTGTCGGAGAGGGGTGTGATGGTGACATGCAGCGTGTGCTCATCGAAGAGGCCCGGGGCTTTTTCCGGCCATTCC
>CBHWDR010000675.1:0-2135 GCA_966112575.1 uncultured Chitinophagales bacterium | reverse complement strand
CGGCGTATGAGCCGGCAGGTAGTTTTCGGTCATGCGCTCCACCTTGTTGTGGAAGTCGTAGTGCAGGATCGTTGAGCCGGTCAGGATCTTTTCCGCGCTGCTGATGTAATACGTCGGCAGCTGCTCCTCGCAGAGCTCCACCAGGTGGGAAGTATTGGAGGAATTATACCCGCCCACAACGATGGCGAGGTCGGCTGGTGTCTGCAGCATGCCGGTGACGGCGGTCTGGTTGTCGTTGGTGGCATAGCAGAGCGTGTCCCGCGTGTCGGCAAAGCGTTCCTTCACCTTCGATTCCTCGAGGCTGTATTTGGCGATCATCACGTCTTTCAGGAAATCGGCGATGGCCTGCGTATCCGAAGCGAGCATGGTGGTCTGGTTGACCACGCCGATCCGCTGCAGGTCGCGGCGCACGTCGAAGCCTTCCGAGTACTGGCCGGCGAATTCCGTATAAAATCCTTCCGGCTCTTTTTCGCCGGTGAGGTATTTGGCCAGTTCAATGGTCTGCTTCATATCCTTTACCACCACCGAAGGCGCATTGGCTGCGGCATGGGAAAAGGTGGCACGGGTTTCCTCGTGCGAGGGCTTGCCATGGATGATGATGGTGTACTCGTTTTTAGCGATCACCTCGCTTCGGTTCCAGACTTTTTCCACGAAGGGGCAGGTCGTATTGTACTGTTCCACCTGGATGCCGATCGCACGCAGCTTCTGCTCGATGTCGAGCGTGGTGCCGAATGCCGGAATCAGCACAATGTCTTCGGAAGTCAGCGATTCAAAAGGGATGAGCTGCTTCCCGGTATTGTCCTGCAGGAAGGTGACGCCGGCCGCGGTAAGGTCGGCATTTACCTGGGGGTTGTGGATCATCTCGGAAAGCAGGAAGATGCGTTTGCCCGGGTTCTCGTCCACCGTACGAAAGGCGATGTCGATGGCGTTCTCCACGCCGTAGCAGAACCCGAAATGCCGGGCCAGGTAGATCTGCACCGGTCCGAAGTCGAGCAGGGTAGGCGAGAAGTCCTTCTTCATGCGGTCGGCTTCCTTGCGCTTTTTCTTCACGGCAGCGATCAGCGGACTGCGGTAAACAAGGGGAACGTCAAAGCTTTTCATCTTGGGGCAAAGGTACACCGGAATCTTGCTCGCCGGCTCGCAGGAAAAGCTAACAAGGGGAGAAGGTTTATGTTCGCTTTGCTCACTTTTTTCACCACCAAGACACGAAGGGCAGAAGCACGAAGGGGCGTTTGATTTTGAACTACAGAGTCACGAAGGCAGGGAGATTATGAAGGAGTTGCCAAAGGCCAGGAGTTTTCCTCCCGACACGTCGGGACCGCAGGCATCTGTGGACTGAACCAGCAGAAAACCAGGACCAGATGCAAGATTTCCGGCAAACTATTGAAGTGCCGTATTGCCTAAGCTAGTTAAGTGGTCTAAAGCAGAAGAGTTGATCAAGGACAACTTCGCAAACTCCGCGAACTTCGCGAACCCCGCGAACTGGCTGTTCAATCCAGGAGCACTATTTTCGTCCCATGCAACCCGATTGGATCCACCGCACCACGATCTATGAAGTGAATCTTCGCCAATACACGGAAGAAGGAAGCTTTGCGGCCTTCCGGCCTCACCTGCCGCGGCTGAAGGATATGGGTGTGGAAACCCTCTGGTTCATGCCCATCACGCCGATCGCGCGTAAGGAGATGAAGGGAAGCATGGGCAGTCCCTATGCCTGCTCCGATTATACGTCGGTGAACCCGGAGTTCGGCACCCTGGCAGAATTCCGGTCGCTGGTGGCGGAGGCGCAGGGCATGGGCTTCAAGGTCATCATCGATTGGGTGGCCAATCACACGGGATGGGATCATGTGTGGACGGTGGCGCATCCTGATTGGTACGAACACGATCCGCAGACCGGTACCTTCCGCCGCGCCTCGGGCATGGATGATATCATCGAGCTCGATTATACCAATCCCGAAATGCGCCGGGCCATGACCGAAGCAATGAAGTTCTGGGTGCGGGAATGCGGGATCGATGGCTTCCGCTGCGACCTCGCCTCCTGGGTGGAAGTCGATTACTGGCTGGAGGCGATACCTGAAGTCAACCAGCTGAAGCCGCTGTTCTGGCTGGCCGAGGCGGATGCCCTGGATGTACCCGAA
>CBHWDR010000674.1:0-2139 GCA_966112575.1 uncultured Chitinophagales bacterium | reverse complement strand
CTTTAAGCGGCGGGGCAATTTTTGGCTCCACCTTTTTGGGAAAACAAAAAGGTGTAAAGGAAACAACGCGACAGGAAGAAATCAACACCTTTAGGAAATGGTACCCCACCTACCAAGAAAGATCCTCCATTAACAAAACTTTTGGTTCTTTATACACAGAACTAAAAGGACATCACTATCTTTGCCCCATTATGGCACTCACCGACAAACACCGACAACTCATTGAAGACCTCGGCGTCCTTCACGAAGGCATGGGCATGCAGCCCGCAGCCGGCCGCGTCATGGGCCTGCTGCTGGTGTCGGATACCACCGAGCTGACCTTCGAAGAGATCGTCGACCTGCTCCAGCTGAGCAAGAGCGCGGTGAGCAATGCCCTCACCATGCTCCAGGGCCTCGACCGGGTAGACTACATTACCTATCCCGGCGACCGCAAGCGCTACTTCCGGGCCAAGCCCAAGAGCGTGAGCTCAGAACTGGAACGGGCCATGATGGGGCTCGCCGCGCACAATGGAATGCTCAAGCGCGTGCTGGAACAGCGACCGGCCGCTACGAAGGAATTCAATACCCGCCTCGAAGAGGCGATCGATTTCGCCGACTTCATCGTCCAGGAAATGCCTGCCCTGCTCGAGAAATGGCAGCACCGCCGGAAACGGTAATTTTTTTATCCCGTTAGTTCTTAAAGTTAAGAACTAACTAATAATATGTGAACAAAAATGAAACGAAGAATCCTATTCAGCCTGGCTTTTGCAGCGACCCTCCTTTCGGCGGATGCCCAGCAGCCGGTCTATAGTCTGAAGGAGGCGATCGACCACAGCCTGCAGCATCACGGCTCGACGAAGATCTATGCCAACAGCATCGAGATCGCGCGCCAGCAGGCCCGCCAGGCCCTTTCGGCCTACCTGCCACAGGTGAACGCCAACTTCGGTCTGGACGATAACCTCCGCCTGCAGACCACCGTGATCCCCGCCGGCGCCTTTGGATCCACCGAGGCCCGCAAAGTGCAGTTCGGCAACAAGTACAACACCAACGCCGTGGTGCAGCTGGAGCAGACGATCTACGACCAGGCCCTGCTCTTTGGCATCAAGGCCGGCGCGCCCGCGAAGAAGATCGCCGAGCTGCAGGGAAGGCAGAACAACGAGAACCTCATGTTCCGGACCGCCTCGGCTTACACGCAGATCCTCCTCCTGAAAGAGCAGCAAAAGCTCCTGGCACAGAACGCGAAGCAATACGAAGAGCTTTATAAGATCACGAAGTACCGCTTCGACAAAGGCGTGGTGAAGAAGGTGGACCTCGACCGCATTGACGTCAGCCTGAATAATATCAGGGCCCAGCAAAAGCAGATCACGACCGACATCGAGGTTTCCTATAATTCGCTGAAGAACGCCATGGGCCTGCCGCTGAACGAGCCGATCGCCGTCTCGGATTCGATCGACTTTACCCGGTTCCTGGACATTCCTGCGGAAACCGTCAGCGTGAAGAACCTCGTCGACTACCAGTTGGGCGAACAGAACCTGAGCCTTCAGGAAATCGACCTAAAACGCCAGAAGGCAGCAGGCCTGCCCACGGTTTCGGCCTATGCCCGCTACGGCGGACAGGCCTTCGGCAACGAGATCGGCCAGGCGGTGACCAACTTCGGTTCCTACTCCGCGGTAGGACTGAAGGTGAACATCCCGATCTTCTCCGGACGGCGCCGCGACGCGCAGGTGCAGGAGACCCGTCTCAACCTCGAGAAGACCAAACAGAACCTCGAGCTCACCGCGAGCAACCTCGAGCTGCAGTTCCTGAACGCAGGCCGCCAGCTCCAGGAGAACATCACTTCACTCACCACCAACCGCAACAACATGAACCTGGCCCGCTCGGTCTACGAAACGAGCCAGTACGAATACAACAAAGGCGTCTCCTCCATGTCCGACGTGCTCAATGCCGATTATTCCTACCAGCAGGCGCAGTCCAACTACATGACGGCGCTCCTCAACCTGGTAACCAACCGGCTGGATTACGAACGCGCCAAAGGAACGCTGGGCGGGTTTGTGGGAGGGATCCGTTAACCCCTTCGACTACGCTGCGCTTCGCTCAGGGGGACAACAGAAGATACGTTTCACATCCGCCCGCCGTAGCATTTGCGAAGGCAGGTCTCAC
>CBHWDR010000673.1:0-2144 GCA_966112575.1 uncultured Chitinophagales bacterium | reverse complement strand
AAATAAAACGGCAAAGGTCATGAAGCCGACAAAGCGCGCCATGAATTGAAGAAATACCCGTCGCTCACCATTTCAAGCCGGTCCGCAGGGAACGGTACCGGTCGCTGGTGAATTCGATGATCGTATTTCGATTGGCCGGTGACTCCGGGCAGCCGTAGAAAAGAAAGCGATACCGGTTCTTGTCCGCCAGCTCCACGCAATAGGAGTAACAGGACGGCATCCCGGTAGGTTCGCCCGCGTGGGCCCCGCAATGGGAAGGAGCGGCCCATAAGGTGTCGGTCAGCGATTCCCAGTCATAATCCAGCCAATCCCTCCTTGCGGGCGGGTACGCTTTCTTTATCAGGGTTCTCGGTAGTGGCGCGTGATCAGAAGGGGAGGACCAGGTCTGTACATCCACGAGGAAATCGATGCCCGATACCTCCACCTGTTCATCCACCAGTCGAACGCGGATCATTTCCTGGTCGCTGATGTAAGAGGAGATCTTCCAGATGCGGATCTGCGGCGTGTCCGAACCACCTTCCAGCCAAGGGAGCTCCAATTGCCGGATGCAGGCTTTCACGCGGTTGTAATACCGGTAATCGAAGTGCCGGGCGCCGGGACAGTTGATGGTATCGGGGAGGTCGATGCGAACCTTGCTATTGGGTTGCGCTTTCGCTGGCTGTACAAAAAACAGCGTAATAATGAGCAGGGATATTGACGTCAAGAAACGCATCGTTAGCAAAATACAAAACGCCCCGCAATTAGCGGAGCGCTGGTGATCCGGATTGGATTCGAACCAATGACCGTCTGCTTAGAAGGCAGATGCTCTATCCAACTGAGCTACCGGACCTGAAATCTACTCATCGAACCAATGACCGTCCCGACCAGAAGTCGGGATGCTCTATCCAGCTGAGCTACCGGACCAAATAACAAAACCGCTGCGAAGCGGCAGCGGCAAAGATAAGGCGCAGGCGTTTATTGCCGAAAGGAATCAGGCGCCGAAATGGAAGCCATCCAGGAACTGGTCCTGGCGCTGTACATCCACTTCGCCGATGTTCTTCACATACAGCACGGCAAGCGTGTGGCCATCGGTGTAGCCCTTCACTTTCCAATCCTGCCCGTGTGCATCCTGCCAGTAATCCACGACGGTCTCGGTGACGCTGGAATTCCAGTCCTTGGTGGCCTGGATGCCGGCATGCACGTCCACCGCGCAGGGATGACGCAGGTCCTCCACGTACTGGTAAAGCATGTACCCGGCCTTGGCCAGCTCGATCGGCTCGGAGAGGCGTACGCAGATCATCCCGTAGGTAACATTGTTTTCGGTCCAGTCGTTGAAATAAAGCGTATCACCGGAATCGGTTACCGAACGGTCGAAGCCGGCATTGCGCAGGGGAAGCAGTGCGGAGCAGCCGGTATTGGCGATCGGCTGGATCTTGTGGCCGGAAGGCTGGGCCAGGCGATAAACAAAAGAGGTCGCCAGAAGCAATAATAGGTTTTCCATGGTTCGAATCGAAATAGCTTGTGGCTGTAAGATATAAGTTATTTTCGAAGCCCCATTATGACCACCACCTTTTTCTACGGACAGGATCAACTGACCGTCCAAACCGCGCAAATGCTTGCTGAGCGCCGCTTTTCCGGCGTTCTTTCCGATGCCGTCCGGGAAAGGATCATCCGGAGCAGCCGGCACGTTCGGCAGATGGTTGAAGAGAACCGCACCGTCTATGGCGTGACCACCGGCTTCGGCATCCTGGCCAATACCAAGATCTCCGAGGAGGATGCTGCCACACTGCAATATAAGATCCTGCAAAGCCATAGCGTTGGCGTGGGCCAGCCGATTTCCACCGAGATCGCACGATTGATGCTCATCACCAAGGTACAAGCCCTGTCGCAGGGCTTCTCCGGCGTTCAGCTCTCCACGGTGGAACGCCTGCTCTGGCATCTCGACAACGATATCATTCCCATAGTACCGGAGAAAGGCTCGGTCGGCGCCTCCGGCGATCTCGCTCCCCTGGCCCATCTCTGCCTCCCGCTGATCGGGCTGGGCGAGGTGGTGGAAAAAGGCAAAAGGCGACCGACCTCCGAGGTGCTGGCTGAACGCGGCATGAAGCCGATCCAGCTGGGCCCGAAGGAAGGGCTGGCCCTGATCAACGGAACCCAGTTCATCC
>CBHWDR010000672.1:0-2146 GCA_966112575.1 uncultured Chitinophagales bacterium | reverse complement strand
CGTTCCTCGCGCTCGGCATTCCTGGGTTGCTCGCGGCGCTGCTGACCGTCACCACATTGCGCGAGCCGCCGCGCGGCCACGCGGACGGCGGAGCCCCGGAAGCGCGGGCCCCCGCGGTGAGAACGGCGATCCGCACGCTGTGGTCCATGCCTACGTTTCGCCATCTGCTCGCCGCCTACGTCGTCGGTGCCTTCGCGATGAATGCCGTCGCGCAGTTCGTCCTGCCGTTCTACCTGCGCAGCTTCGACCTGCCGCTAGGGCAGAAAGGAACCGAATTCCAGCACAAGGTCTGGGACCTGCTCTTCCAGATCCCCTTTGGCAAAACGCTTTCTTACCAGGCCCTCGCACAGCAGTATGGCGACCTGAAAGCCATACGCGCCGTAGCGGCCGCCAACGGCAGAAACAACCTCGCCATCATCATCCCCTGCCACCGGGTGATCGGCAGCAACCATTCCCTAACCGGTTATGCCGGCGGGCTCTGGCGAAAGAAATGGCTGCTGGAGCACGAGGCCAAATGGCACCAGGGCAGCCATCAAATGAGCATCCTCTGAAATATTGCTTCCCCCTGATCAGGGACAACGGCGTTTGATCAAGGTATCCTGGTTGCGGTTATCCGTGACCACTACGGTCATACCCGGCAGGGACACCGCCTGCAGGTACTGGCAAACCGTATCCGAGAAGCGCACCCAGTTGGAAGCCGTGCTGTCCCGGACGCCCACGCAGAAAAAAGAATCGGGATAACATTGCCCGGCAAAGGCCACATAGGGCCTGCTTCCATCCATCAGCCGTTGCGCTACCTCTCCGGTCTTTACACAGGCATCATTGCAGGGCATGGGCTTCGTTGTTGCCACGTACATCAGGGCATAAGCCAGCAGGATCGCCGGCAGCAGCAAAAATGAGGAGGGCCGTTTTTTCATATGTGTCGGTTTGGGGGATACACGAGGTGCATGATGAGGATGGACAAGAAATAGGCGAAAACCGATGCAGCAAGGTCCCACCAATCGAACCGGAAATATTCCGGGAACAGGAGCTGGATCCATTCCTGCCCCAGGAGCAGCAGGAAAACAGCCACCCGCCAGGCTGTGCCGACGCTTCCCCTGGAGCGTTGATAGAGGAAAAGAGCATTGGCGAGGGAAAAACTCCAGAGCAGGTCCGGCAGTACCCCGAACAGCGGCTGCAGAACGATCGGCTGCGGTAACGGGTACGCATAACCCAGCAAGCCGCCCGGCCGGAAGCAAACATAGACCAGCGCGCCGGCAAGGAGCGGCAGCAGGCAAAGAAGAAGGACAAGGATCAGGTTTCGGCGCATCGCTTGGAAAATGAAAAAGGAAGACCGGGGCCTTCCTTTTAAACCAGTTCTATGCGGCTCAGCGCAGCTCTTCGCTGGTGAAAGCCAGGGGCAGCAGCCGCGAGGCGCTGTCGATGATATACACCGGCCCGGTCATGCCGCCGAGGATGAGCTGCACGGGATGATCCACCCGGGTCTCATACTCCTGGAGCGACTGCCGGCAGATACCGCAGGGCGAGATCGGGTGATCGCTTTTCACATGTTCACTTTTATAGCTGATCGCGATGGTCTCGATCGGTACTTTAGGGAAGAGCGAGGAAACGGAGGCCAGCAGCACCCGCTCGGCGCAAAGGCCTACGGGAAATGATGCATTCTCCTGGTTGCTGCCCGCAACGATCTCTCCATTGGCCAGCTTGGCCACTGCGCCTACCTGGAAATTGGAGTAAGGTGCATAGGCCTGCGCGGTGATCTCGCGGGCTTCCTGCAGCAGCCAGCGCTGCTCTTCCGGGAGTTCATCAATGCTTTCGTATACAACGTAATTGAATTCGAACTTGTTTTCTTTCATGGTTTCTTATTAGAGACGAAAATGCCCCACCATTCGGCGGGGCACTTAAAGGTAATCATTTTACGGTTCGGAACAACCGGTTCCAGCGTGGGCCGCCTTCCCAGCTGAACCAGATCAGCCAGGCCTTGCCCACGATCCGGTCTTCCGGCACAAATCCCCAGAAGCGGGAGTCCTGCGAACCCTGGCGATTATCCCCCATCATCCAGTAGTAGTCCATCTTGAACGTGTACTCCGTAACCGGCTTGCCGTTGAGCAGGAATTGTCCGTTGCGGTATTCGAATTCATTGCGCTCA
>CBHWDR010000671.1:0-2151 GCA_966112575.1 uncultured Chitinophagales bacterium | reverse complement strand
ACGCAGCAAAACCCCTCAAAGACCTACGCGGCTCCCGGCACCTATACCGTGACCCTTACCGCTACTTCCGCGATCGGCTGCGTATCCACGGTGGCTACCCGCACCGTTGTGGTCAATCCCAACCCGGTAGCCCAGTTCAGCAATTCGGCTCCGACCTGTGAAACGCGCTCGGTCACCTTCACCGACGCCTCAAGCGTCAGCAGCGGTGCGATCACCGAGTGGACCTGGAACCTGGGCGACGGGCCGGACGTGGTGCGGACCAGCAATGCCGCCTTCGCCCATACCTATGCGGCAGCAGGCACCTACACTGTGACCCTGCAGGTGAAGACCGACAAGGGTTGCCTGAGCCCGGTGCTCACCCGCCAGGTGGTGGTGAGCCCGCTGCCGGTAGCCGGCTTCGCCATGCCCAATAACTGCCTTACCGATCCCTTCTCCCAATTCCTGGATACGAGCTCGATCGCCGATGGCTCCGCCGCAGGATTCAGCTACCAGTGGAATTTTGGCGATGCCAATGCCACGCCGGCCAATCCCAATACATCGACCCAGCAGAACCCGCGGCACAAGTTCAGCGTCGTTGGTTCCTATAATGTTACCCTGATCGTTACTTCGAATGCCGGTTGCACCGATACGCTTACCCAGGCCTTCTTTATGAACGGCACCCAGCCCCAATCGGTTTTTTCGATCACGAACAACCCGGTTTGCAGCAACAACAGCGTCAGCATCACCAACAATTCAATGGTTGATGTGGGCTCCCTGGTGAAAATGGAGATCTACTGGGATTATGCCGGTGCACCAACCGCTAAGCAGACCGTGAATTTCCCGACAGCGGGCGCCGTGTTCACGCATACCTATCCCGAGTTCTATACACCGCTGACCCGTGATTACGTGATCCGGGTGGTGGCATATTCTGGCGACAGCTGCTATCATGCGACCATGCAGACCATTACCATGAAAGCAACACCCCAGGTGGTATTCACCCCTCTTGCCGGCATCTGCCTCGACGCGGCACCGCTAACCTTTACCCAGGGCAGCGTGGCCAACGGGCTTCCGGGTACGGGCGTATACAGCGGCACGGGTATCAGCGGCGGCCAGTTCAACCCCCGTACCGCGGGCCTGGGCAGCCATACGATCCGCTACACGTTTACCGGCACCAACGGATGCGTCAACTTTCAGGAGCAGGCCATAGCGGTCTTCCCGCTGCCCACGGCCAATGCCGGTCCGGACCTGTTCGTACTGGAAGGAGGCAGCAAGCCCGTGCTGGCTACGGCCACCGGCTCCGGTAACACTTATCTCTGGATGCCAGCCACTAACCTGAGCATCCCGACCGTACTCCAGCCGGTGACCACGCCCACCGATGACATTACCTATACGTTGGTGGTGACCAGCGCCGACGGCTGCAAGGCCAGCGACCAGGTGTTTGTGAAAGTGCTCAAGGCGCCAACGATCCCGAATACCTTCTCACCGAACGGCGATGGCATCCACGACCGCTGGGAGATCAAATACCTGGAAAGCTACCCGGGTGCTACCGTGGAGATCTTCAACCGTTATGGACAACCGGTATTCAAGTCTACAGGATACAACGTTCCCTGGGACGGCACCCTGAGCGGCAAGCCCCTGCCCGCCGGCACCTATTATTATATTATTAACCCCAAAAACGGCCGCAAGCAGATCGCCGGTTTTGTTGACATTATCCGCTGAAGATTATGAAACGAGTGGTTGCCCTGGTACTGGGTATCGCAATAGGATCGGCTGCCGTTGGCCAGCAACGTCCGCAATACACCCAGTATATCCTGAATAATTATGTGTTGAACCCGGCGCTAAGCGGTATCGAGAACTACACGGATGTGAAGCTAAGCCTGCGGGATCAGTGGGTGGGGCTCAACGGCGCCCCCCGCACCATGTACGCAACGATCCATAAGCCCATCGGGAAAGAGGACCTGAAAACAACGGCGACCTCTTTTGAGATACCGGGCGAAAACCCGAGGGGACAGGCGTATTGGGAGAACTATGAGGCCTCGCGACCGCATCATGGCATCGGCCTCTCCATCATGAATGATGAAGCCGGATTGTACAACCGGTTTTCGGCGAACGTTTCCTATGCCTACCATGTGGGCCTCTCACCGCGCACCAACCTCTCGATGGGCTTTGCCG
>CBHWDR010000670.1:0-2152 GCA_966112575.1 uncultured Chitinophagales bacterium | reverse complement strand
CCGCCGCCTCGTCGTCGATGTGCATCAGCACGCGGTCGATCAGCTCCACCACGGTGCCCATGTGTTCTTCCTTCATGCCCCGCGTGGTGATCGCCGGCACGCCGATGCGGATACCCGAGGTTACAAAAGGCGATTTGTCGTCGTAAGGAACCGCATTCTTGTTCAGCGTAATGTGTGCCCGGTCGAGGGTTTCCTGGGCTTTCTTGCCGGTAATATTCTTGTTGCGGAGGTCGATCAGCATGAGGTGGTTCTCGGTGCCGCCCGAGATGATCTGGTAATCTTTATCCACCAGCGCCTTGGCCATCACCTGGGCATTATTGGCCACCTGCTTCGCATACGTGTTGAATTCATCGCTGAGGATCTCGCCGAAGGCGATGGCCTTGGCGGCGATCACATGCTCGAGCGGACCACCCTGGGTGCCGGGGAACACGGCCATGTCGAGGAGGTTGCTCATCACGCGGATATTGCCCTTGAGGTCCTTCAGCCCGAAGGGATTCTCGAAGTCTTTGCCCATGAGGATGATGCCGCCGCGGGGGCCGCGGAGGGTTTTATGGGTCGTGGAGGTCACGAAATGGCAATGCTCGAAAGGAGACGCGAGGAGGCCTTTGGCGATCAGGCCGGCCGGATGCGCAATATCGGCCATCACAAAGGCGCCGATCTCGTCGGCCACGCGGCGGATGCGGGCATAATCCCAGTCGCGGCTATAAGCGGAAGCGCCACAAACGATCATCTGGGGCTTTTCGCGCCGGGCCACCTCTTCCAGCTGCTCATAGTTCACCAGGCCGGTCTCCCGGTCCACGGTGTAGAAGAAAGGCTGGTAAAGCTTGCCGCTGAAATTCACGGGGGAGCCATGGGTCAGATGGCCGCCCATGCTCAGGTCGAGGCCCAGGATCTTATCGCCCGGCTTCAGCACGGCCAGCATCACGGCCGCATTGGCCTGTGCGCCGGAGTGCGGCTGAACGTTGGCGTATTCGCAGCCGAACACCTGCTTGATGCGATCGATCGCCAGCTGCTCGGTCTGGTCCACGAACTCGCAGCCTCCGTAGTAACGGCGGCCGGGATAGCCTTCTGCATACTTATTGGTCATCACATTGCCCATAGCCTGCATGACCTGGAGGGAAGTGAAGTTTTCCGAAGCGATGAGCTCGATGCCCTGGCGCTGGCGCTGCAGCTCTTTCTGGATGATGTCGAATACCTGCGTATCTCGTTGCATAGTAAATGGTTTGTTCGGGCGGCCCCGGTTTCATCAAGCTCGTCCGGCCCACACCGAAGGACGCAAAAATAAGCGCGGGAGGGCTAGGGTGGAGGAATTGTTTCCTTGTTTCAAAAAAGCATAATTTTACCCGCTTTTTCGAATCGAAGATCTGTTCATGATGGCAGCGGAAAGGGACGGTGCTCAAGGCCATCGAAACACAACTACATGAAAGCGATTATTCCTGTGGCGGGCGCGGGTACCAAACTGCGACCGCATACCTATACTCAACCGAAAGCCCTCATCCCCCTCGCCGGTAAAACGGTGCTGAGCATCATCGTGGACCAGCTCCGGGAGGCCGGCATCAACGAATACATCTTCATCGTAGGCTACCTGGGCGAGAAGATCCAGGACTATGTGAAGGCCCAGTACCCCGACATCACGGCGCACTTCGTGTACCAGAACGATCGCCAGGGCATCGGCCATGCCGTTCGCCTGACGCGCTCCATCGTGGCCGGCGACGAGGTGATGATCGTGCTCGGCGACACCATCTGCGAGTACGAAACGAAGGAGGTGATCGACAGCCCGGTGTCCATGCTCGGTGTGAAGAAAGTGGACGATCCCCGCAATTTCGGCGTGGCCGAACTGGATAGCGACAATGCCATCCAGCACGTGGTGGAGAAGCCCCAGATCCCCAAATCCAACATGGCGCTGGTGGGCATCTACAAGATCAAGGAATCGGCATTGCTCTTCGAATGCCTGGAGAACAATATCAAAAGCGGCGTGCGCACCCATGGAGAATACTCCATCACCGATGCCATCGACTGCATGATCAAGAAAGGCGCTTCCTTCCGCGCCTTCAAGGTCGACAGCTGGTTCGACTGCGGCCGCCGCGACTCGCTGCTGGAGTCGAATTCCACTCTGCTGAAAAAATTCAACACCCGCACACAGCCCTGCGCC
>CBHWDR010000669.1:0-2153 GCA_966112575.1 uncultured Chitinophagales bacterium | reverse complement strand
GAGAACTGCTCCTCTCCTTCCCGCAGGTCGTCGGCCTTTACCTGGATGCTGATCGTTTTGGACGTTTCACCCGGGGCGAAGCTTACCGAACCATTGCTCACCGCGGTAAAGTCATCCACCGCCTTCGCCGTGCCTTCTACCGTTACGTATTGAACCACCACGGTTTTCGTGCTGGCGGCAGAAAGCGTCAGGGGCACCAGGAAGGCCGTCTGTCCGCTATTCCCTTCCGCAGCGGTCAGGTCACCGACGGAAACCTGCGGCGTTGGGCCATCATTCGACCTATTCTTTTTGCAGCCCAGCGCAAGCGCAAGCAGGGGCAGAACGAGTTGTTTCATCATTTCCATTTTTTACCAGAGATAGGTTCCCGCCGCGCCGGCGTCCAGCGTGATGGTCACCCATTTGCCATTGAACCGAATATTAAAGGAACGGGCAGCGTTGCCGTCGTTCAGCACGATAAGCGTCTTCTTTCCATCGGGCCGGAGAAAGGCCACCGTTGGCAGGTCGCCCGCTTGCGTACTCGCGACGCGCTGCGAAGCCGGTAAAACGGTCTTAGAAGCATGTGCAATAATGTAATACGCCACATTGCGCAAAACCGAATTGCCGCTGATGGTCACGGCACCTTTGCAGGTAGTACAGCCCCCGGGCGTGTGCGGACCGAATTGCGCATCATTCGCCAGGTTCCATTCCAGGGCGTTGCGGCTCCAGTTGCGCATCGAGCCGATGATCACATTCCGGAGATGCCAGCGCAGGTCGCCGGCGAAGCTGCCCGAGGAAGCCGTGTATTGCTCGGTGAAATAGACATGCTTGTCCGGGTGCGCCTGGTGCACGGTCGTCAACGCGCTGATGTCGCCGTTGTACAGATGAAAGGCCGAGCCGTCGATAAACGCCTTTGCAGCGCCATCGCTGAGCACTTCAAGGGGATAGCCGGGATTGTCGCAGTTGTGATCCCAGATGATGATGCGGGTATTGAGCCCGGCGGCGGCAATAGCAGGACCGAGATGCTGCCGGATGAAGAGCGCCTGTTCGGACGCGGTCATCAGCATGCTGGGATTGTTGCCTCCATGCATGGGTTCATTCTGCACGGTGATGGCCGCAATGGGGATGCCGGCCGCCTGCATGGCCTGGATGTATTTGACGAAATAGCGCGCATAGCTGGCATAATACTGCGGGAGCAGGCTGCCCCCTACCGTGCTGCCGTTGCTCTTCATCCAGGCCGGCGCCGACCAGGGCGAACCGAGGATACGGATCGAAGGACTGATCGCGAGGATCTGCTTCAGCACGGGCACCAGGGTCTGCGTATCCTTACCAAGGCTGAATTGCAGCAGGTCGGGATCTGTTTGCCCTGCGGGAAGATCATTGTAGGAAAAAACCGATGCGCTGAGATCCGAAGCGCCGATCGACACCCGTAGATAGCTCACACCGATGGCCGATGCATCGCGGCTGAACAGCTCCCGCAGCAAGGCCAACCGGCCGGCAGCATCCATTTGCTGCAGCAGGTCGGCGCTGCCGCCGGTGAGCGTGTAGCCAAAGCCTTCAATCGACTGGAAGACCTGGGTGGTGTCGATGTCTATGTTGAAATAGTTATTGGACTGCGAAGTAAAATTGAGCGCCCCGCTCCATGGGCTGAAGAGCGCAGTGCCGTCGCCCCTGGTCACCCAGGCCTCCATGTCGGAAGCCGTACTGACGGGTGGTGGCGGCGGCGCTGCCCCGCCGCCGGTTCCTTTCTTCTGGCAACCGGCGAGGGCAAGCGAGAACAATAAAACAAACACACAACGGGAAAACATCATTTTATCGGTTTAACGTAGCACGCAGGCGTACATCGCGCGAGGAATTACCAACGAGAATGTCGAAAGCGCCCTGCTCGCTCACCCAGCGGTTTTGCAGGTCGTTGAAATACTGGAAGGCCGCTTCGTCGAGCGTAATGCTCACCGGCTTCGATTCACCGGGCTGCAGGAAGACCTTGGAAAAGCCTTTCAGTTCCTTGGCTGGTCGCGGCAGGAGGGATTTCTGCTGGTGCACGTAGACCTGGGCCACATCGGCGCCGGCCACCTTGCCCGTATTCTTCACCGTGAACCGCACCACGGCTCCTTTACCGGAAGGCGTTACCTGCAGGCCACTGTAGGAAAAGCTGGTGTAGGAAAGCCCGAAGCCGA
>CBHWDR010000668.1:0-2156 GCA_966112575.1 uncultured Chitinophagales bacterium | reverse complement strand
TTCCGAGTACAGCCATGGCACTGTGAACAACCACGATCCAATTCGGGAACGAAAATTGCTTTTGAACCGCCGCGAACTGAAAAAGATCGAAGCGAAGCTGAAGGAGAAGGGCTACACTATCGTACCCCTTCGCCTGTTCTTCAACGAGAACAACCTGGCCAAGCTGGAGATCGGGCTGGGTAAGGGCAAGAAGCTGCACGACAAGCGGGATTCCATCAAGCAGCGCGAAACGGAACGCGAAATGAAACGTTACATTAAATAGTTCGTACTACGGACAAACTACCGGTACATGAAAAAATTCCTGTTGCTCTTTATGATCACGGCTGGCCTGGGCGCATCAGCGCAGAATGTAGCCGGCTATTGGTATGGTACGGCTTCAGTGGCCAACACCAGTTCGGCCAGCAACTACCTCGTGGAGCTGATCCTGAAACAAAACAATACCACTGTCCAGGGCATCATCAATTACTATTTCAAGAACACCTACCGGAGCATCAAGGTCAATGGCTCGTACAATGCGAGCACGAGGCAGCTCTCGCTGGTCAACATCCCCGTGCCCTGGTTCGGCTCGCGTGTAGGTATGGAAGTGGATTGCCCGATGGACCTGCTTGCCTTTCACCGCGTGGCCAAGGCCGGCTCCAACCTTTCGGGCAAGTTCGTTGGACGAGAAGGCTACCGCGGCACCTGCCCGGACATCAATTTCGACCTGCGTCTCAACAACGAAGCGGGCAACGAAGACTCGGTGCTCACCGCCCTGCGCAACTTCAAAGAGACCTACCAGCTCTGGACGCCCTCGGCCTACGACACCATCGTGGCGGCAACGGTTTACCAACGGCCGATCCAGAACCCGGTTGTGGTGGATCAATTCAAGCAACGTACGGTGGAAGTGCAGAACGAGATCGAGGTCGATGGCGATTCCGTCTCGGTGGATTTCTACGACAACGGTGAAGTGGATGGCGACTCGATCTCGGTCTTCTTCAACGAGAAATTACTCGGCGCCAACCTGCGGCTCTCTACGCGTGCCGTGCATATGGACCTGAAGCTCGATTCCACGATCGACGTGCATACCCTCGCCATGTTTGCCAACAACCTCGGCGCCCTTCCCCCCAATACGGCGCTGATGCTGATCTCCGATGGCAAGAAGCGCTATGAGGTCCGTCTTTCCAGCAACCTGAACTCCAGCGGCGCGATCCGGATCCGAAAGAGAAAGCAATGAGCTAATTCGAAAATGAGCTAATTAGCTAATGTGAGCATCAGATAATGAAGCCGCATCCTGGTAGGATCATAAAGAAAGCTCCGGTTGGCCGGAGCTTTCTTTATTCAATGCCTTGTGAGGACTATTTCGCTAACTTTTTGAGGATCGAATAGGTTTGCTTTTCCGAGGGGCGAGGCGCGTCTTTGTAGGCGATCTTGCCTTCCTTATCAAAGATCACGTAGCGGGGGATCGACTGGATCTCCCATTCGCTCACGAGGGGATTGTACCGTCCGTTTGCAAGAAGGAACGAATTGGCGCCCGTCAAACCGAACTGCTCGGCGGAGCGCTGCCAGGCTTTTTCATTGTCGTCGGCCGAAATATAGAGGAAGACCACGTTTTCATCCTTCAGCTTCTCCTGCAGCTCGTGCGAGAAAGGCATCTGCTGGCGGCAGGGGCCGCACCAGCTGGCCCAGATATCTACATACACCACCTTCCCTTTATTCGCCTGCAGGAAACTCTGCAGCGAGGTCAGATGGTTGTCGAAAGCCTTCAGGCCAACGGAATCGGCTGGTGCGATCGCTGACTGCTTCACCGGCACGGAAGCAGGGGCAACCGGCTGATGGGCAGCGGATTTATACACAAAGGCCGAAGCCAGGACCAGGATGGCAAGGGAGCTGAGGAGGAGTCGCATGGCACAAACATACATCCCGGCTGCCCCTAAAACAATGGTGAAAATCCTAAAATCGGCGAATCCGGGCCGAAAAGAGCCCCCTTCCGGGGGCTGCATATCGCTGATCTCTGGATCTCCAATCGTTGATTTGGGGATCGCTCATCGCCCTGCACATCAACCTTTACTCATCCAACACTCATCACTGATCACTGATCATTCATCAGAAAAGCTGGGCCTGGGTCTTCGACTCCTCGGGCAGTTCCCACTCCATGGTGATGCTCTTGCTGTGGTCCA
>CBHWDR010000667.1:0-2156 GCA_966112575.1 uncultured Chitinophagales bacterium | reverse complement strand
GGCCGGGAAGGACCTGGTTTGCATATGTAAAAAGCCCTGACTGCCGGCAACCCGGCAGGCAGGGCTTCTGCGGGGCCTTACATCCACTCGGATTCGAAACGGCGGAACTCGTTCTTCAGGTCGGCATAGATCTCGCGGAAACGGAACATTTCGTCACGCAGTTTCACATGATTATCCATCCGAACGGTGTCGATGCCCATGCCGGACATGTCCTGCACGAACCTCGCCAACTGCACCTCGCTTTGATGCAGCTTGTGTTTCAGTTCATCCACCACTTCGCAATGCCGGATGAACTGGTTCTGGAAGTGCTCGATCTTCGAGCGTACCAGCACGTCGGTATTGCGGTTGACCAGGATCTCGAGATGCTTCTCGAAGATCGCGATCTCTTCTTTCGCGAAATTCAGTTCATTGATCCAGACCTTATATTCCAGGTGGAGGCTGCGAACAGAGATAGTGGGATACATAACGGAAGGTTTAGTAGCCCAAAGAGACGGATTCAGCCAGCGCTCCAGCCTGACGTTCGGAAGTCCTGCAAATGATTCCGGTCAGCTTTTTAGCCCGCAACAGGAACGTCCATCAATAGGATCTCGGCATCCGAATCGGCCACGATCGTCAGCCGGTCGGTCTCGGAGAGGCCCGCACCGTCGCGGCGGTTCAGGGCGATGTCGTTGATGGTCACATCGCCTTCCAGTACGAAGGCATAGACCCCGTTGCCTTCGCGCCGGATGGCGTAATCGACGGAGGCTCCTTTCTCCAGCTTGCCCAGCGAGAACCAGGCATCCTGGTGGATCTGGACACCGCCGTCTGTGCTGCCAAAGGGGGAGACAACGGTCTGCAACCGGTTGATGCGCTCCGCCTCGTTGAACGTTTGCTGGTCGTACCGTGGCGGCACGTTCTCCTTGTTCGGGAACACCCAGATCTGGAGGAACTTCACCTGTCGGTCGCTGTTCTTGTTCTTCTCGGAGTGGACGATGCCGGTACCGGCGCTCATCACCTGTACGTCGCCTTTACGGATCACCTGCTGGGTGCCCATATTGTCGCCATGTTCCAGGTCGCCTTCGAGCGGGATGGAGATGATCTCCATATTATCGTGCGGGTGACGCCCAAAGCCCATGCCGGCAGAAACGGTGTCGTCGTTCAGCACCCGCAGGGCGCCGAAGTGGATCCGCGATGGATCATAATAACTGGCGAAGCTGAAGGTATGCCAGCTTTCCAGCCAGCCGTGATCGGCGTGACCACGGGTCAATGCTTTATGCAGGATCGATTTCATGGTTGGTATTGATGGGTGATCAGGCAGTTTGTGTGGCTTCTACGATTCGCTCACTCAGCCAGAGGAACTCCGAGATAAAGGTGTCGACCGCCTTGGCGAATCCCGGGTCGAGCAGCTCGCCTTCCGGACTGAATTTCTTATCCACCATGGGCGTTACCAGCATGTAAGGAGAGCCGATGCCGAAGAGGGCATAGATCAGTTCCTGGAGTTGCAGGGCTGCGCGTACACCGCCAAGCGCACCGGTAGAGGCCGTAACGATGCCGAAAGGCTTGCGGTGTTGCTTGGGGAAATGGTCGAGCAGGTTCTTGAGCGGCGCCGAGTAGCTGCCGTTGTATTCGGGGGTGATGAGGATGTAGGCGTCGGCGGCAAACATGCGGCGGGATACCTCCCGGTAGGCTTCCGGTGTGGCTTCCACCGAGGTGAACACCGACTGCAGCAGGGGCAGGTCGTGCTCCCGCAGGTCGATGATATCCAGTTCGTGCCCCGAGCGTTCGGCGATGGCCTGCTTCAGGTGGAGGGCCAGTCGGAAGGTGACGCTGTTGCCCCGCGGGCTGCCAGAAATGATCGCTATTCTCATGGTTCTTTTGCTTCTGTTTTATTTCAGTGTTTAAACATCAAATATAATTCCGTTTTCCTTTTCCTGCCATTTTGCCTTAAAGGCTGTCATTGTTCAGCTTGATCTGCTCATGTTTCCGCCTGATGCGCATGTTCACCAGTTCCACGAGCATGCTGAACGCAATGGCGATGTAGATGTAGCTCTTGTTGATGTGTTGGTGGAAGCCTTCGGCAACGAGCATAACCCCGATCATGATAAGGAAGGAGAGGGCCAGCACCTGCAGAGTCGGGTGCTTGTTGATGAAGGCGCTGATCTTGCCGGAAAAGAGCA
>CBHWDR010000666.1:0-2157 GCA_966112575.1 uncultured Chitinophagales bacterium | reverse complement strand
GGAAGAGGCGGGCGCGGGTATATTTAGCGATCGCTTCGTTGCCCAGCGAGCCATAGGCTTCAAAATAGCCGTGGGCACCGGCTCCGCGGGCGTGAACCACCCGCTCGGGAATACGTTCGCGGTCGAAATGCGACATTTTTTCGAGAAACTGGTAGTTCTCCATGGTCACCGGGCCGCGGTTGCCCACGGTGCGCACGCTCTGGTTATCGGTTACGGGATGCCCCTGGCGGGTCGTCAGCTGGTCGGAAGTGCCGGACTGGAGTTTTTTGGCGATGCCGTCATTGTGCGGCTGGCCATTGCCGTTCTGTTGGGTTTGCTCATTCATGGTAAAGGGGTTATGCGTGGAGAAATCCCTGCAACTTTGCTGCCCAATAATTGTTTGAGAAAGAAAAACATTACCCATGTCCCTCCAAATCGGCCAGAAGGCCCCCGACTTTACGCTCTTCGATTCGGATAAGAAAGAAGTGAGCCTCTCGCAATACCGAGGCAAGAAAGTGCTGTTGCTGTTCTTCCCCTTTGCCTTCTCCTCTACCTGCACGGAAGAGCTGTGCTCGGTTCGCGATAACATGAACATGTATGAAGGTCTCGACGTCCAGCCGATCGGCATTTCGGTGGATTCCGTCTTCTGCCTTGCTGCTTACCGGAAAGAGCAGAATTTAAGTTTTCCTTTATTAAGCGATTTTAATAAAGCCGTGTCTGAACAGTATGGAGCGCTTTATGAAACCTGGGGCTTCCACTACCGGGGCGTAACGAAAAGAGCGGCCTTTGTGCTGGATGAAGAAGGTACGGTTCAGTACGCTGAAGTGCTGGAAAATGCGAGTGAGTTGCCCAACTTCGAAAAAATACGGGAAAATCTACGTACCATCCATAAGTAGTTTTGACCATTTGTTCCCAAAATCCGGCAAGCGCTTTGCACTTTTTAAGAATTCAAGTATTATTGTGTAGACAAGATTAAAATTATCCTATTTGAAGAAATTTTTACTTATACTGACTTTCTTACTGACCACCGCCCTTGCCTCCGAAGCCCAGAACCGACTGGCTTCGCCGGTAAACGTCGGTGCGCAGAACCCGATCGTGCGGTTTTACCCGAACCCTGCCTCGGCCCAGATCACCTTTGATTTCCAGCACTCCTACGAACGAGGTTACTCCCTCCAGGTGTACAATTTCCTTGGACGCAAGATGATCGAGCAGAACAATGTTTCGGATAAAACCACCATCAACCTCACCGAGTTCAACCGCGGTGTGTATATCTACAAGCTGTTCGATAAGTCCGGACGCCTGGTAGAGACGGGAAAGTTTCAGGTAAGTAAGTGAGATGAATAATCAGTGATGAGTGATCAGTAATTAGAGATTAAATATGATTAATAGTGAGTCCCGCCCATTTGGCGGGATTTTATTTTTAAGACATTGATATTCAATCATTCATTCACACTGATCACTAATTACTCATCACTCATCTACAAGACCTGCACGATCAGGAACTTCAGGTACTGCGTGTTCTCCATATTCCAGATAATGGGGTGATCCTGGGCCTGGGTCTGGAAAGTGACCTGGCGGATCTTGCGGCGGGCATCGCGGGCGGCCATATCGATGATCTGGAGGAAGAGATCGGGCTGCACGAGGTTGGTACAGGAAGAGGTGACCAGGAAGCCGCCCGGACGGATCAGCTTCATGCCCCGGAGGTTGATCTCCTTATACCCGGTGATGGCTTTTTGCAGGGTTGCGCGGCTCTTGGTAAAGGCGGGCGGATCGAGCATGACTACATCGTAGCGCTTCTCTTCCTTCGTCCATTGCTTCAGCACATCGAAGGCGTTGGCGGTTTCAAAGCGGACGACCTGATCCAGGCCGTTCAGGGCCGCGTTCCGGTTGGCCTGCTGCACCGCGTTCTCGGAAATATCGAGGCCAAGCACCGACTTCGCCCCGTAATGGGCGGCGTGGATCTCGAAAGTGCCGGTATAGGTGAAGGCACCCAGGACCTCTGCTCCTTTCACAATATGCTCAATGGCGCGGCGGTTGTCGCGCTGGTCGAGGAAATAGCCGGTTTTCTGGCCATTTTCGATGTCGACGTGAAATTTCAGGCCATTCTCATTGATGATGATCTTCGGGTCGAAAGCCTCGGAAAGGACGCCTTTCACCTGCGGGAGTCCTTCCAGTTCG
>CBHWDR010000665.1:0-2163 GCA_966112575.1 uncultured Chitinophagales bacterium | reverse complement strand
GAAGTTCCTTACGGCATGGTCCCTTGTCCGGGTGGAACCTTCCATATGGGACAAACAGAGCAGGACATAGCCGCCTCGCTCTCGAACCTGAACAAACAGGTAACGATTCGTGGTTTTTACATGGATGAAACCGAGATCACCAACAATGAATACCGGCAATTCGTCAACACCCTGAAGGAGGATTCAGCGGGCGTCATCGACCCGGCAGACATCCAGACCTTGTACTACCCCGACACCACCGTGTGGATGAAGGACTTCACCTATACCATGGGAGATCCGATGATGCAGTATTACTACTCGCATCCGGCTTTCGACGATTACCCGGTGGTAGGGGTGAGCTGGTTTGCCGCCAAATACTTTGCCCTGTGGCGCACCAATCTTAAAACAGCTTATAATACGGAGAACGAAATGGCAGCCAGCCCCAACTTCCGCCTGCCTTCCGAAGCTGAATGGGAATATGCCGCCCGCGGCGGCCGCGAGATGGCAACTTACCCCTGGGGCGGGCCTTATATGCGCAATGCCAAAGGCTGTATGCTGGCCAACTTCAAACCAGGCCGCGGCGATTACTACAGCGATGGCTACAGCTACACTGCTCCGGTGGGCAAATACATGCCCAACGATTTCGGCCTCTACGATATGGCCGGCAACGTGTCGGAATGGTGTGAAGACGATTTCAGCGACGCCGCTTCGCCTGTTGTCTGGGATTTGAACCCTACCTACTATAAAGATGACGAGCCCCGCAAAGTGGTACGCGGCGGATCCTGGAAAGACATTGCATATTTCCTGGAAACCGGTACCAGAAGCTTCGAATTCTCCGATTCCGCCCGCTCTTATATCGGCTTCCGTTGCGCCATGATCATGCTTGGCGATACGGAGGATCTCCGCTAGTTTAAAAAAAATTAGGATTTTTTTGATCTATCGGGAATTTTATCCGACTGAAATTTATTTGAACGAAACACAACAAAACAATTAATAATTAAAACAAAATGAGTTCAGCAAAAGGTGGCAATGTATTTGAAGAAAAAATAATGCCAAAGGTTTATGGTATCGGTGCAGCTATTGTAATCGTCGGTGCCTTGTTTAAAATCATGCACTGGCCAGGTGCTAACCCCATGCTTATTGCAGGTTTGGGTACGGAAGCTCTGATCTTCCTGGCGAGTGCCTTCCAAAAACCTCACAAAGATCCGGAATGGTCACGGGTGTATCCGGAACTGGCCGATGATTACACTGGCCCTGCCAGAAAAGCCGTTCCCGTTCAAACCGGTCCTTCCGTTACCGACGACCTGGATGCCATGCTGCGCGATGCCAACGTAACGCCTGCTACCATCAGCTCTTTGGGCAAAGGCCTCAACCGCCTGAGCGAAACCACTGCACAAATGGCCGACCTGAGCAACGCTACGATCGCTACCCAGGAATATACCACCAAAGTGAGAACCGCTGCCAATTCCCTGGAGCGCATCAATGAGGCTTATGCCACTACCGTAGAAGCCATCACCCAAATGGCCGGCGCTACTGCCGACGCCCGTGAGTACCACGAACAAGTGCAAAATGTAACCCGCAATCTGGGTGCCCTCAATGCCGTTTATGAAATGGAACTTCAGGATGCCAACAACCACCTGAAATCGATGAATAAATTCTATGGCAGCCTGACCAATGCCATGGAGAACCTGACCGAGGCTTCTAAAGACACCGAGCAGTTCAAAACCGAAGTGTCGAAGTTAACTTCTAACCTGCACTCGCTCAACACGGTTTATGGCAACATGCTGAACGCCATGCGTTCACCGGCAGCTTAATTCCCACCCATATTCATTTCATTTCAATAGACTAAATTTTTATAAGTATATATGGCTGGAGGAAAGGAAACCCCAAGGCAGAAGATGATCGGGATGATGTACCTGGTACTCACCGCGCTTCTTGCCTTGCAGGTAAGCTCAGCAATTCTATTAAAATTCCAGTACCTGGACGACAGTTTGATGACGGTCAACTACAAAACCGTAGAAGATAACACCGGAACAGTGAAAGGTATTGGTACGGCCGTGCAGAAAAACGGCAATGCCCCCGACGACCGCAAAGTACTGGCCCAGGCCAATGAAGTACGCACCAGAACCAACGAATTGGTTACCTACATGCGCGGACTGCGCGACCTTTTGATTGAGAAATCAG
>CBHWDR010000664.1:0-2164 GCA_966112575.1 uncultured Chitinophagales bacterium | reverse complement strand
TCTTTCACGGTGTATTTCGCTCCGATACATTCGTTTAGGAACTTTTCCGCGCCTTCGGCCTGGGGAAAGCGGGCGCCTTCGGCCTTAAAGCCGATCTGCCGGCCGCCTGCATCGGGTGCGTTGAAATAGGCTTCAATGCGGAAAGAGGACTGGGGCGTGAAGGCATTGATCTCGCGCTCCCGCTCGGCGATGAGGCGCACGGCCACACTCTGCACACGTCCTGCGCTGAGGTTGTTCTTCATGCTCATCTTGCGCCAGAGCACGGGGCTGAGCTCGAAACCCACGATGCGGTCGAGGATGCGGCGGGCCTGCTGTGCATTCACGAGGTCCATGTTCACCGTCCGGGGCTGCTTCACCGCACGCTGGATCGCCGGCTTGGTGATCTCGTGAAACACGATCCGCTTTGTTGTATAGGGGTCCAGTCCGAGTACTTCGCAAAGGTGCCAGCTGATGGCTTCTCCTTCACGGTCCTCATCGGTTGCGAGCCATACTTCGTTGCTTTTTTTGGCGAGTTGCTTCAGGTCGTTCACCACCTTGCGCTTCTCTTCGGGAACGATGTAGCGGGGCTGGAAATTATTCCGCACATCGATGCCCATATCGTCCTTCTCCAGGTCACGGATATGCCCAAAACAGCTCTTCACCTCGAAGTCCGGGCCCAGTATTTTTTCAATGGTCTTGGCCTTCGCCGGCGACTCAACGATCAACAAATTCTTTGGCATACACGCTTGTTTCTGTTCTCTTTTTTCCCCGCAAAGCGGGACTTGCGAACATGCAAGTATAAGGCAAGACGAGGAATTATCTGAAAGAACGGTTTTTCGCGCGTGTCGTCCGGGGAGCTTATTTCATCAGGGTGGAAAGGTGCGCGGCAACGCGCTGGGCCCAGAGCCCATAAGCTTTTTCGGAAGGGTGGAGGCCATCGGAAGCGATCATTTCCGCATCGGTTTTCGCGGTTTCAAAATCAGGTGCGGAATCGATGAGCGAGAGTTTGTACTGGATCGCCAGCGCCTTGATCACCGAGTTGTAGACGTCGAGGTCGTGCGTGATCTTCTGCCCGTCGAGCTGGGCGGCGAAGGGGGTGAGGCCGTAGTTGGGAATGGTCAGCAGAAGGACATGGTCCTTGCGGCCATTGGCCAGCTCGATGGCTTTATTGATCAATACCTCCAGTTCTTCCTTGAAGGGAATGACCTCGCGTCCGCGGTACTGGTTGTTCACGCCGATGAGCAGGGTTACGAAATCGTACTTGGGCCCGAAGCGGTGCTCCCGTATGGCCTGGGTCAGCTCATCGGTGGTCCACCCGGTTTTGGCTATGAGCTCGGGCGCATGGATAGCGATCCCGCGGTTGCGCAGGAGCTGCACGACCTGGTAGGGAAAGCTTTTGGTGACCGGCAGTGCTTCGCCGATCGTATAGGAGTCGCCCAGGGCGAGATAGGTATGGGTATGCATGTTCGTATCCGATTGCGCACGCGCCGTGCCGGCGGCGAGCAGAAATAATAAAATTAATCCTTTCATAAAAACTCCAGAATGGCCTTTACGCTGGCCTCATCGCGGTAGATGCGGCGGTGGCCCAACCCTTCAGAAATTACGAAGCGGACACCTGGAAGGTTTTTATGCATGATCGGCTCCACGTCTTCGTAGGGCGTCTGTGCATCCTGCTTATCCTGCAAAAACAGGACCTGCGCATGGAGGTGGGGAAGGGCCCGCGAAACCGAGAACCAGGAAGCGGGGTGGCCGCCGATCTTCCGGATAAGGGCTTCCACTTCCCGACGGGTGCCTTCATCGATCCGGAGCAGGCGGCAGTAGTTGTCGAGTGCGCGCGCGGTCTCGGTGGCCGGGGCGATCAGCACCAGCTTCAGCGAATCGTTGTGGGGCAGCTCTTCCAGCACCAGCGAAGCCGCGAGGCCGCCGAAAGAATGACCGATGATGGCATCGAAAGGACCGTACTCGTTCCAGATCTTTTTTACCAGCTCCATATACAGGACTACGGTGATCTGCCGGCCGGTGCTGCGCCCGTGCGCGGGCGCATCGAAGGAATAGACCTCGTAGCCTTTCTGCACGAGCGGCTGCACGTAGTGGGCGAAGTTCACCGCACTCGATTCGAAACCGTGGAGCAGAAGAGCACGCCTTCCGCCGCCCGGGTTACAGCGATGGCCGTGCACCGTTTCCT
>CBHWDR010000663.1:0-2167 GCA_966112575.1 uncultured Chitinophagales bacterium | reverse complement strand
GAGGGATAAGCAAGCGATGATTAGAAAGACGCGCATACAGCACGGTTAAGGATACAAGAGATATTTTTTCCGCATGACCTTATACTGGCTCAGGCCCGGCTCCCAAGACTTGCGGATCTCCGCTTCCGAGATGCCATCGATGATCTGTTGCCGGAAAAGGCCCGAGCCTATGAGGCGCTCGATGGTGCCCATCTGGTTGCTCAGCTTGGAGTCGAAGAACTGCTCTTTATTGGGAGAGTTCCGGTACAGCTCCATGATCCACTGCAGGTTCACCTGCTTCTTCTTTCGCAGCTCAGCCACATCATACTTCCGGAGGTCCAAGCCATAGCAGACCTGGTCCATGAAAAGCGGCGTTTCAGCCATGCCCTTAATGCCCGTTGGCGTATAGGAAAATTCATATTTGCCCTTGAGATAAGGACTTCCCAGCACGGTAAAAGGAAAATAGGTACCGCGGCCGTGATTCACGTAAACGCCTTCGAACATACAGGTGGAAGGATAGAGCAGGATCGCCTGCTGGGTGTTCAGATTCGGCGAAGGAGGCACCGGCAGGGTGTAAGGCATATCGTGGTTGTAGTTGGCCACCGGGATGATCTTCAGTTTGCATTTCACCTTGTTCGTCAGCCATCCCTCGCCATTCGCCATCTGCGCGAATTCGGCCACGGTAAGTCCATGCGACATCGGCAGGGCGAACATGCCAATGCCCGATTTGTACTTCATATCCAGGATGGGACCGTCGATGAGGTAGCCGTTCGGATTGGGGCGGTCGAGGATGAGGAGTTCCTTACCGCTATCGGCGCAGGACTCCATCAGCCGGGCCAGGGCATTGATGTTGGTGTAGAAGCGAACGCCCACGTCCTGTAGGTCGTAGACCAGTACATCCACATCGGCCATATCTTCTTTCGAAGGCTTGTTCTTCTTTCCGTAGAGCGAGATCACGGGAATGCCGGTCTTTGGATCCTTCTCATCAGCCACATGCACGCCGGCGCTGGCATTGCCGCGGAAGCCATGCTCCGGGCCAAAGACCTTCACAATCGTAACTCCGCGCTTCATCAGGCTGTCGACCAGGTGGGTCTTGCCGATAACGGACGTGGGGTTGGCCATGATGGCCACGCGCTTGCCCTTGAGATAGGGAATGTATTTCTCCGTTTGCTCGGCACCGGTGCGGATCGGGCCTTTCGATTCTTTTTCCTCCAGCCGCGGCTCCTGGAATCCCGCCAGGAACAGGGAAAGTGCGAAGGCAAAAACAAGTTTGATCATCGTGTTCAATTAATGAGTTGATGCATTTGTGGTGATGCCGACCAGGAAGGCCCCGGCCATGAACAGCAGGAGCGCTACCACCCAGATTCGGAATGATTGCCGCACCATTTGCTTATATGCCAGGTACGCAGCCCGATACGCGTCCACCCGCCCGGCAGGGACATCCGAATCGGCCGGCCCGAGTACCATCAGGTAGCGCAGCGATACGCCAAAATCCTTCGCAAGCCGCCGGATCGCACGTACCTGGCGGATCACGATACCCGACCAGAGCAGGAAGATCAGAATGGAGCCAAATTGAAGATAGAATTTCATTTGATAAACCGGTGTGAATCTACCCTTTTTGCCTAAACAGCGGGTTATTTACCCGGGATGGGGGGCCAATCTCTCGGATCCGATGACCCTTATCCCCCGGGCTGAAGCCCGGGGCAAGTGAAATGCTTCCATCGGCGAGCCTGTAGGCCTTTGGCGAAGGCGGGCTCCTGTCTGCCGATCTTCCCCTAACTTGCCGCGCAAAACCAGACCATGAGCGCCAACACACCGGATGTCAAACGCATCACGACCAATACCGTGCAAAAGATGAAAGCCGCGGGAAAGAAAATCGCCATGATCACGGCCTACGACTTTTCCTTCGCCCGCATTTTCGATGCCTCGGGTGTGGATGTGATCCTGGTGGGCGATTCGGCTTCCAATGTGATGGCCGGACATGAGACCACGCTGCCGATCACGCTGGACCAAATGATCTACCACGCGGCTTCCGTGATCCGCGGCGCCAGGCGCTGCCTGGTGGTGGTGGATCTCCCTTTTGGCTCTTACCAGTCCAATTCCGACATCGCCCTGGCTTCGGCCATCCGCATCATGAAAGAAACCGGCGCCCATGCCATCAAGCTCGAAGGCGGGGACGAAGTGCTCG
>CBHWDR010000662.1:0-2169 GCA_966112575.1 uncultured Chitinophagales bacterium | reverse complement strand
GTGCCTCCATAGCCTGCCGGCACAGGGTTGGGATAGACCAGCACCTGCCCCTTCGACTCCTCCGCCTCCGTGGCCGCGCCGCGGAAAGAGGAGATGCCCTTGGCGGTGGCAAAAAATACCTCGCCCGTGGCCCCGTCAATCGCGATGCTCTTCACATCATTGGAAAGCAGGGGTGAGTTGTCTTCGTTGTAATGGGCCAGCACCACGTCGCCATCACGCGAAACCAGCCAGGCGCCCGAAGCCGTGGCCATCCACTTGCGGTCGGCGCCATCAACGGCGATCGAGCGCACTTCCTGTCCGCGGAAAAGGTAGTTGGCGAAGCCGCCTTCCTTCACTACGGGCCAAACCGCCTCGCAGCCGGTCACGAAGGCATCGCCCGGGCACTGGATCACGCCCACGCCGTTGTCGGTGCCCACCCAGATAAAGCCGCTCTTGTCGCGGGCCAGGGCCATTACCTCGTTGGAGGGCAGATTGCCCTGACCGGCGCCTGCCCGGTACATCCGCCAGCGGTCGTCGGCGGGGTTGTCGATGGTATTATTATCGTTGAAGAGCATGAGCCCGTTGCCCAAGGGGGCAGCGATCCATTTTTGGTTGTTCTCGTCGATCACGATCTGTGCAGCCGAATTGAAGGAAAAAGAGAAGGGAGCGGCAAAGGAGCGCCAGCTGCCATCGTCCTTCCGTACGTGCAATTGCTGGGTGGCGCCGAAGTTGGCCACCCAGAGGTTGTTGTCGGTATCGAAGGCCAGTCCCGCCACCCGGTAGCTTCCCGGGTCGCCTACCGCGGCGCCGATAGGCGAATTCTGCTTGAAGACCTCGATCGTATTGTCGGGCTTCACATGTGCCAGCCCACCGCCATAAGAGCCCAGCCAGGCCGACTCGTCGCGCGGGTCGATGGCGACAGCGATGAAGTCTAGCAGCGTATCGAGCTGCGGCTTGGTGCCGGCGTTGTAATTCGTCCACTGCCCTTCGGCAAATCGGTAAAATCCGTTGCGGTTGTACTGGTAGTTCCAGCTCTCGTTCACCGATCCCGCCGTAGCCCAGAGCACCGAGTTGCGCACCGCCAGTTGCCCGGTGGCTACGTCCAGCGGTGCATTCGGCCGGATCACTTCCGGACCGCCATTGCGCCAGCGAGAAAGCCCGCCGAACTGGTCGGCCACCCAGGGCTCGCCACCGACAATGATGGCTGCCAGGGGTCTTGAAATAACGGCCGGCGCCGCGAGGGTTCGGGCGATGCTGCCATCGGGGTTGAGCAGGAGCACCCGGGAAGGCGTATTCCCGACCTGTTGCTGGGCCACATGCAGCTTGTTCTCCGAAACCCGGATCGAATTGATCGGAAGTCCATTGGCAAAAAACAGGCTCCAGCTGTTGCCGTTTTGCACGAAGAGCGAATCATTCTGCCAGGCGATGGTCCGCCCGCCCAGGGCAACAACATCCTTTGCCGGCGAAGCGGAAAGGCCGTTCGTTCCCGAGAGGGTTTGCCAGTTAGCGAAATTGGCCGGGTTCGGCGCGTTGATCGCGATGACCTTCAGGCCCAGCTCGGTGGCGGCATAAAAACTCCCGTTATTCTTTACGAATCCATTGGTGCGGACAGCGCTGCCGCCGGCACCGAGGAACCAGGACTCGCGTACCTCATGCCGGTCGGCATCCAGAACGATCACGCCCAATCCGGTGGACAGATAGGTGCGGCTGTTGTCGGGGGAAATATTGTAAATGGTCTTGTCACCGGAAACATTCTGCCGCTTGATGTCGGGGATGTTCACCAGTCCTTTTGCTTCCAGCACATCGATATTGCCATTGGTATAGGCGATGTAGAGCCGCTTCGCAACGGGGTCGAAGCGGATAGCGGAAACCCCGGTCTCACTCAGCCCGGCTACCCGCGAGATGCGCTCGATCTCCCCGGAGGTGCGGTCCACGGAAAAAAGGCTGTAGGGCGTAGCCGCATAGACCTTGTTGTCGGAGGCCGTGACATCGATCGTGCTCCCGTAAGGCAGGTGTTCCCGCCAGGCGCCAAGCGCCGGAAGCGCGTTCTGGCCGCGGCCGATGAAGGGAAAAAGAAAGGCAAGGAGGAAAATCGTTCTCACCGTGTAAATCTAGAGATAAAGGGGAGAGGAATAAAGAATAGCGGAATAAAGAGTATAGACAAGGAATGATGAATCTGCCTACGCCGAG
>CBHWDR010000661.1:0-2171 GCA_966112575.1 uncultured Chitinophagales bacterium | reverse complement strand
TGCCGCCTTCCCCGGGAAAACCGGCATCCTCTTCGCCTCGAACCGCCCCACGGCGACCGCAGCGAACAGCGATACCGCCGTATCCGCCAAGCATTTCAACATCTTCCTGATCGACAACTGGAACAAATCGGAATTCAAGCAGATCTCGCAGCTCACCAATGTGCGCTTCGGCAATGCCCGCTTCCCCTCGCCTTACAGCACCGCCCACTTCACCTTTGTGAGTGATGAGAATGGCATCGGCAACCGCTATGCCGGCTTCTTCAAGTCGGAGCGTGCCGGGCTGGATACCCTCGTGTACATTGGCGACGAGATCCTGCGCAACCCGCCGGCAACCGAGGTCGACTCGGTGTTGAAAGAGTGGGGCAAGAGCGACATCGATTCGGTCGGCTTCTTCCAGGTGACCCAGGATTCCTCTTATGTGTTCCCGCTCACCAACTACCAAAGCTCCCTGATCGAGACCCGCACCGCCGGCGACAACACGCTGGTAAGTGAAGTGGTGCGCCAGGGCGACTACAAGCTGCTTTACCGCCTCCGCATCGACG
Source organism: uncultured Chitinophagales bacterium (assembly GCA_966112575.1). Lineage (GTDB taxonomy): Bacteria > Bacteroidota > Bacteroidia > Chitinophagales > Chitinophagaceae > Flavisolibacter. The sequence continues at coordinate 1,629 of CBHWDR010000661.1, read as the reverse complement.
AGAATGCACTGCGCCGCCGCAACGTTACCGCCCGTCCTACCGAGTTCGTACGCAAGCTCACCGAGCAGCAGCGGATCCAGGCCAGCAAACTGGCGCCGACCCAAAACCCGCAGGATACCTCGAAAAGGCAAACCGATTTCTTCAACTCCGAATTCGGCAACGAATCACGTGATTCCACTTCACGGCTCGGACGGGTCGTAGAATCGGAGACCATCGAGCCCGAGCCGATCATTCGCAAGGCCAAGCTGTACGAATACCGCCCGCCGAAGTTCTTCAACGACTACGTGGTGGCCGGTGTGAACAATACCGTGTTCGGTCCCAACCGCTACCAGCAGTATGCCGGTGGCGCCGGCCCGATCAAGCCCTCGAACGGCAATGACGCCAATGGACTCGTGCGCCTCGGCACGGCCGACCTCTTCGAAGACTTCAAGGTTTCAGGCGGCTTCCGCATCGCACCGAACCTGCGCGATAATGACGTGCTCTTCGAGTTCACCAACTACCGGAAGCGCCTCGACTGGGGCGTGAGCTACTACCGCTCTTCGCAGGAAGTAGGCATCTCCACTAACCTGGGCATCTTCCCCGGCAAGCAGCTGAGCAACTATTACCTTGGCCGCTTCCGCTATGCTTTCGACCGCGTGCGCAGCCTCCGTGCCACGGTAGGCCCCCGCTTCGACCGCCTCATCCTCACGTCTTCGAACCGACTTACGCTGGACGTGGATGATTTCAAACAGACCTATGGCCAGGTGACCATGGAATATGTGTACGACAATACCCTGAACCCGACGCTCAATATCTGGAACGGCCTGCGCTGGAAAGTGTACGGCGACTGGTTCACCCAGCTGAGCAAAGTGACCAATACAGATGGCAAGTTCATCTTCAACGTCGGCTTTGATGCCCGCCACTACCTGCCGCTGTATCGCAATATCACCTGGGCCACACGTGCCGCCGGCGACTTCTCCTGGGGCAACCAGAAGGTGATCTACTACCTGGGCGGTGTAGATGGATGGCTGCGTCCGAAGTTCAACAATGCGAATACCCCTGACCCGGATGTGGATTATGCCTACCAGGCCCTGGCCGTGAACCTGCGCGGCTTCCGCCAGAATGTGGCCAATGGCAACAACAATATCGTGTTGAACTCGGAGATCCGCGTGCCGGTGTTCTCGACCTTCTTCAACAAGCCGATCAACAATGCCTTCCTGCGCAACTTCCAGATCGTGCAGTTCTTCGACCTCGGCTCGGCCTGGAACGGCAAGTACGACAAGATCGAGCGTCCGAGCATGGTCTATTCCGATCCGGCCAGCCCGAATGTGACGGTACGGATCAAGGCCGGTGGCCTCGGGCCTTTTGCCGGCGGCTATGGCTTCGGCGCCCGCAGCACGCTGCTGGGGTATTTCCTCCGCTTCGATGCCGCCTGGCCGATGAATACCTTCTTCGGTAACAAGCCGCAGATGTACGTAGCGTTGGGACTGGACTTTTAAGAGCAGCAAGCAGTCCCGAATGGTCGGGGCCGCTTCGCCGACAGAAGAAAGCAGATAAAGAAGATACCCGCCGGTGGGGGGGATCTATTATTTGGGGAAACAGCTAGGTCGGCGGGGACCAGCGAGGTCCCCATCACCCAGCGAGGGCAGC
>CBHWDR010000660.1:0-2172 GCA_966112575.1 uncultured Chitinophagales bacterium | reverse complement strand
ATAGACGATACAGGAAAGAATGATCATCCAAAGCCCGTCTGCAGGGTTACCGTAGGCAAAGAGCCCGAAGCGCAGTACCCAGGCGATCATCGAGAAGAGCATGACGTTCTTGATCCCGAACCGGCGGAGGAAGAAAGGAATGGTGATGATGAACACGGTTTCCGAGACCTGCGAGATCGACATGATGATGGTGGAGTATTTCACCACGAAGGAGTCGGGACCGTACAGCGGATTGTTCTTGAAGTCGTCCAGGAAAGTATCGCCATAGGCGTTGGTCAGCTGGAGGGCGCCGCCGAGGAGCATGGAGAAGAGGAAGAAGAGCGCCATTTTGTAGTTGGCAAACAGCTTGAAGGCCTGGAGCCCCATCTGCTCGAGGAAGCCGGCGTCTTTGGCGATCGTTTTTTGCGGCGGGCACTTGGGCAGGGTAAAGGAGAAGACACCCAGGATGATCGCACCGATCCCACCAATGATGAACTGGTTGGTATTTCCCTTGGAGCCGGTGAGGTTGGTGATCCACATGGCCACGATGAAGCCGATCGTGCCCCATACGCGAATGGGTGGAAATACCTTGACCACGTCGTAGCCCTCGCGCTTGAGGATCGTATAGGCCACCGAGTTGGAAAGCGAGATCGTAGGCATATAGCAGAGCATGGCCGCCAGGATCACCCAGTAGAGCGCATCGGCACTGCTCACCTGCGGCACGAAGAACAGGGCGACCCCATAGAGGATGTGCAGGATGCCATAGAGTTTTTCCGCGTCCATGAACTTATCGGCGATGATCCCCGTGATGGCGGGCATGAAGAGCGAAGAGATGGCCAGGGTGCCGAAAATGGCGCCGAACTGCTTACCGGCGTCGGGGTTGTTCAGTCCCAGTCCCGGGGTGCCGAAGAAATAGGTGGCGATGGTGATCAGCCAGGCTCCCCAGACGAAGAACTGGAGGAAGCTCATGAAGGTGAGGCGGATTTTGATATTCATGCCGACTTGTTTAGTGAGGCGCCTCGCTTCCGGGCGCCGGTTCGATCTTCTTTAGTGGTTGACAAAGAGCACGTAAGATAGATTTTTTTGACAGTTCAAAAAACGAAGTGCGAACACCGGATCACCGGCCATAAAAACCGGGGCCGCCAGACAACGGAAACGCCTGCCTGCACGTATTTCCATACGGATTTCGGGTTCGTCGGCGCAAAGCCTTATTCAGCCGAGCATTTTTTTCTGTTAGGGGGGAATTAAGTATTATTGTACCGCTTAGAACCCGGACGGGTTATGTCATTTTTATCACCAAAAACTACTGCTTTGAAAAAATTTACATTCCTGGCTCTTGCAGTTATGTCTCTCTTTGCGCTTCCGTCGTACGCGCAGCAGCTCCAGCGCTGTTTTACGGAAGAAAAGATGCAGGAACTTTTCCGAACTGATCCCCAGGCGAGGGTCCGCTACGAGAACACGCGGCGGATGCTGGACCAGAAAGTCGCTGCCTACCTGAGCGACCCCAATGCCCGTCTGTTCCGCACACAAGCCATCATGAACATCCCGGTGGTGGTGCATATCGCCACTTCCAACCCTGCGCAGGTAACCGATGCCACCGTACAGCGCCAGATCGATACCCTGAACTGGTTCTACGGCGCGGCTGCAAGCGGCGACTCGCTCCGGGTATATACGCCTTTCCGCTCGGTCTACGGCCGCAGCCAGATCCGTTTCTGTCTCGCCCAGCGCGACCCCAACGGACTGCCGACCAACGGCATCACCCGCACCACCACGAGCACCATCTTCGCTTCCGGTGGCGCGCACCCGAGCACCGTGGTTCCCGCCTGGAACACGACCCAGTACATGAACATGTGGGTCGTTCAGTTCAGCGGCGGCATCCTTGGCTACTCGTACAAACCCGGGGCGTTCGCTCCCGGTGACCAGCGCATCGGTTACGTGGTGGACTACCGCGCCTTCGGCTCGGGAGCTTCCTACCTCTATGCCGAGTACAACGGCGGCAAGACCGGCGTACACGAGATCGGCCACTTCTTCAACCTCGACCACACCTGGGGACCCAACAACAGCGGCAACCCCACCTGTACGCTTTCCGACGGCTGTAACGATACGCCGCCGACCAACGGCCCCTTCTTCGGTTGCCCTACCTCGGCTCCCGTTACCAGCACGGCCTGTCCTACCACCGGCGCCAATGGCGTG
>CBHWDR010000659.1:0-2182 GCA_966112575.1 uncultured Chitinophagales bacterium | reverse complement strand
AAACACGACCAGGCGGCGATCGGCAGTCCGGGCGCGTGGCGGTAGGCATAGAAACGCAGGATCAGGGGTACCGAAGCCCAGAAGGTATAGAGCTCCCACATATGACCGAAATAGCCGAAGGCGGCCGCCCGGAAATCAGGGTGGCGGAAGCCTTCGATGAAGGCGGTTGCACTCCATTGCTGCGGTCCTTTCCGGTAGGGCCCGTCGGGCACGAAGAGAAAGATGGCGGCGCCGCCGATCGTAGCGAGGATGGTTGTTGTGTACAGCACCGACTTCCAGGGAAGATGGAAGGCACCCGATTGGAGCGCATGCGGGAAAGCCGTACCCAATACCAGTGCTCCGACCAGGAAACCCAGTGAGCGGCCCAGTCCTTCGCGGGTATGGTCGGAGGCGATCTTCATGCCTACGGGGTAGATCCCGGCCAGGAAAAAGCCCGTCAGGAAACGGAGCAACAGGATCTCGGTGGTACTGTTATGAAACAGGGTGATCGCGAAATTGAAGCTGCCGGCCAGGAGGGCGCTGGCACAGAAGACAGCCGAAGGAGAGAAGCGGTCGGCGATCGTGAGCAGGGCAAAAACCAGGGTACCGGCGATGAAGCCGAACTGGATGGCGCTGGTCAGGTGGGCCAGGAAGCCGGCGCCGGCACGTCCGGCGATGTCGCCAATGATGGCATTGCCGGCGAACCAGAGCGAAGTGCACAGGAATTGTGCAACGACGATCACGGGAAGTACATGTCGGTTGGTGGCGGTGGTCATTTCCTGACCTAAAATAACAAACCCGCGCGAGCCACCTGCCTGCATTTTTTTTACCAGTCTTTGAATGATTTGTTACATGCCGCCGGCAGGCGGGCAGGCTAGCTTTGAGGAGTCAAACAAACAAAACCAGCAGTTATGAAAAAAACACTCCGTCTCCATGTACTTGTCCTGCTCTCTTTTCTAACTTTAAGCATGGCGGCTATGGCGCAAACCAAGCAGCAGTCAACAAATCAAAACAAACCAGTGATGAAAACCTACCTGATCGAACGAGACATTCCGGGTGCCTCTGCACTGAAAGCCGAGGACCTGAAAGGCATCTCCCAAAAATCCTGCGGCGTACTGAAGGCGATGGGCCCGGGCATTGAGTGGGTCCACAGCTACGTAGCCGGCGACAAGATCTTCTGCGTCTACCGTGCCGAGAACGAAGAAAAGCTTCGCGAGCATGGAAAGAAAGGCGGTTTCCCGATCACCTCGATCCGCGAGATCGCGAATACCATCAGCCCGGCCACGGCGGAGTGATGAGTAATGAGTGATCAATGATCAGTGAGATGAGTGAGGGATGATCAGTTATGAGATCAGCGATCAGAAATCAGAGATCGGAGATCAGCGTGGCTTACCTTCGTTTCATGAAGCCCATCAACACCGCGATTCTCTCCTTCGGCATGTCGGGACAGGTTTTTCATGCGCCATTTATCCAGGTTCACCAGGGCTTTCGTTTTCACTCGGTGTGGGAGCGGAGCAAGAACCTGGCGCAGGAGAAGTACCCGGGCGTGAAGACCTGCCGCACCCTCGAAGAGGTCCTTGCTGATGAAGCGGTGGAGCTGGTGATCGTGAATACGCCCAACTATACGCATTACGAATATTGCCGAAAGGCACTTGAAGCCGGTAAGCACGTTGTGGTAGAGAAGCCCTTCGTGGTCACGGTGGCCGAAGGCGAAGAGCTGCTGCAGCTCGCGAAGCAGCGCGGCAAAACGCTTTCGGTCTACCACAACCGGCGCTTCGATTCCGATTTCCTCATCGTGCGTAAAGTGCTTGAGGAAGGCCTGCTTGGCGATGTAGTGGAAGCCGAGTTTCACTTCGATCGCTTCAAGGAGGAGATCAGTCCAAAAGTTCATAAGGAAACACCCGGCCCGGGAACCGGCGCGCTCTACGACCTGGGCTCCCACCTCATCGACCAGGCCCTGCAGCTGTTCGGGAAGCCGGATCAGGTATTCGCCGACATCCGGATCGTACGGCCCGTGTCGCAGGTGGATGATTATTTCGAAGTACTGCTTTATTACCCGAAGCTGCGCGTGCGCCTGCATTGCAGCTACCTCGTACGCGAGCCGCTTCCCGCTTACCAGCTGCATGGGATCAAAGGCTCTTTCATCTAAACAAAAAGCTATATCAAGGAAGCAGCGCTTATTGCGGGCCGGACGCCCGATGCG
>CBHWDR010000658.1:0-2185 GCA_966112575.1 uncultured Chitinophagales bacterium | reverse complement strand
TTTCTACCTGAAGACCGGCACGCTCCGCGACTTCGGAAAACTCATGGGCGACAGCATCGCTTTCTGGAAAGATCTTTATGCGCATCCCAACCTGGATGATTGGTGGAAGGCCCGCAACACGCGCAATTTCGTGGAGCATATTCCCGGACGCACGGCTACGCTGGTGGTCGGCGGATTGTTTGATGCGGAAGACGTGTTCGGTGCCTGGAACCTGTACAAGGCGATCGAGACCAAGGGAAAAAACAACAACCGCATCGTGATGGGCCCATGGTTCCACGGCGGCTGGGGTGGCCGCAGCGATGGCAGCTACCTCGGTAACGTGCAATTCGGCGCCCGCACCTCGGAATGGTACCAGAACAATGTGGAGCTTCCCTTCTTCAATGCTTACCTGAAAGATGAAGGCGATACGAATGCACTGGCCGAGGCTACGATCTTTTTCTCGGGCGAAAACCAGTGGAAGAAACTGGCACAGTGGCCGGCGCCGGGCATGCAGGTCCGCGACCTCTTCCTGCAGCCCGGAGGTAGCCTCAATTGGAATCCTGCTTCTTCCAGGGATGCTTTCAGCGCGTATACGAGCGACCCGAACAAACCGGTGCCCTACACCGAGGACGTCCACCTGGGCCGCACCCGCGAGTACATGACCGACGATCAGCGCTTCGCTGCCCGGCGTCCCGATGTGCTGGTGTTTCAAACCGAAGTGCTCACCGAAGACCTCACCCTCGGCGGCCCGCTTACCGCCGACCTCTTTGCCTCCATCTCCACCACCGACGTGGATTTCGTGGTGAAGCTGATAGACGTGTTTCCCGATAACTACAGCTATCCGGAAGGCTATTCTACTTCCGGCTCGAAGTACCCCGTGAAAGGTTATCAGATGCTGGTGCGTGGGGAAGTGATGCGCGGCCGTTTCCGCAAGTCCTTCGAAAAGCCGGAAGCCTTCCGCCCGGGTAAGGTGGAAGAAGTGCGCTTCTCGCTACCCGATGTGGCGCATACCTTCAAAAAAGGCCACCGCATCATGGTCCAGGTGCAGAGCTCCTGGTTTCCGCTGGTAGACCGCAACCCGCAGACCTTCGTGAATATTTATGAAGCCACAACCAACGATTTTAAAAAATCCGACATCCGTATTTATCATAGCGCGCAGTACCCCTCGCATATCTCTTTACCCGTATTGAAATAAATATGAAGAAGATCCTGATCGCCCTGCTCCTCTTTTCCGGAGCCGTACAGGCCCAGCAGCCTGCCGTGAACATCATTCCGAAGCCGCAGTCGCTGACCGTAAAGCCTTCCTCGTTCACGATCAGCAAGGCTACGGTGATCGTAGCCCGCGACGAGCAGGACCGCCATACGGCTACCCTGCTGCGCGATTACCTGCAGCAGTTCTATGGGCTGAAGCTCGATATCGACAAACAGGAAGGAAAGAATTACATCCGCCTGTCGACGAAGAAATTCATCCAGGCGCCGGAGAAGGATGCTTATACGCTTGATGTGACAAAAGACGGTATCGTGATCGATGGCGATACCTACGCCGGCACGTTCTATGGGTTCCAGACCCTCGTGCAGCTTCTTCCGCAAAAAGCGGCAGGGGGACAGTATCCCGTTCCCATGGTGCAGGTGAAAGATGCGCCGCGCTTCAGCTACCGGGGCATGCACCTGGATGTCAGCCGGCATTTCTTCCCTGTTTCTTTTGTGAAGAAGTACATCGACTACCTGGCCCTGCACAAACTCAATTATTTTCACTGGCACCTCACCGATGACCAGGGCTGGCGGATCCAGATCAACAAGTATCCCGAGCTGACCAGCGTTGCCGGCTGGCGCAATGGCACCATCATTGGCCGCTACCCGGGTACGGGCAACACCAATCAACGTTACGGTGGATTCTATACCCAGGATGAAGTGCGCGAGGTGGTGAAGTATGCAGCCGACCGCTTCATCACCGTGATCCCCGAAATTGAAATGCCCGGACATGCTTCTGCGGCGATTGCTGCCTATCCGGGGCTGAGCTGCTTTCCGGCGGAGCCAACCAAAATCCCGTCCCATCCTTCGCTCGAAAGCGGACGCCAGCAGGCAGCCGGCCGAATCAAGCTGGTTCAGGAGACCTGGGGCGTATTCGACGACGTGTTCTGCGCGGGCAAGGATTCCACCTTTGCTTTTTTGCAGGATGTGATCGATGAGATCCTGCCCCTCTTTC
>CBHWDR010000657.1:0-2193 GCA_966112575.1 uncultured Chitinophagales bacterium | reverse complement strand
CCTTGGGGATACCAAGGGCGCTGAACGGATATATTCCTCCTTCACGACCTTCTTTCTCGTCGCCTCCTCGACGCTCTGTTCGCCGTTCTTCAGGATAATCGCGGCCGGTGGGATAACGGGGTGTTGTGCAGCTGAGCAGGGCGGTGAGGCATCCCGCAAGCACAGTGGGACAAATGGGTGTTTCATAGCGCAATGGTTAAGACCATCAAGTTACTGATTTCCCGCTGAATGGTGGTTCCGTTTTGCTTCACAGCTGCGACGGAACCTGATCCAGTAACCTGTTCACCACAGAGCTGTGTGCTGGTCATTTGTAACGAGATCTACCTCGAATACAATATCCGATGATGTACGTTCGAAATTTGTGAAGGAGTGGCGGAAAACGGGTGAAACCCGTGCCAAATCTAAGTGCGTTCTGGCGGATTCGAACCGCCGACCCCTTCCATGTCAAGGAAGTACTCTAACCAACTGAGCTAAGAACGCAGGAGCGCGAAGAAACGGAATTTTTAAATATCTCTGATCGCTGATGCGAAGATCGCTGATCTAAATCACCAAATCCAAAAATCACCCAATCCCCCATTCCTCCTCCGCCCACCGTAGTCTTGACGAAGTTTGGAATACCCAATACCCTAATACCCCAATACCATAATACCCCAATACCTACCTCCCCTTCCTCCTTACCAGCTCTTCCTCAATGAGCTTCAGCTCCCGGCTGGTTTGGCCGCCCACCGACGTATTCTCCTGGGCGCGGCGCATGAGGTAAGGCACCACGTCGCCGATCGGGCCGAAGGGCAGGTATTTGCTCACCGAATAGCCCGCCTGGGCCAGGTTGTAGGTGATGTTGTCGCTCATGCCATAGAGCTGGCTGAAATGGACGTGCGCATGATCGGCAGGCAGGCCTTTCTCGAGCATGAGCTTCGCGGCCAGCAGGTTGCTGCCTTCATTGTGCGAAGCCACGATCAGCCCGATGCGGTCGATGTGCTCGAGGCAGAAGCGGACGGTCGCATCGTAGTCCCGGTCCGAGCTCGCCTTGTCGGGCTGGATCGGCGAAGGATAGCCCTGCTCGGCGGCACGCTTGCGTTCTTTCTCCATATAGGCGCCGCGCACCAGCTTGGCCCCGAGGAGGAAGCCGCCGGTTTGCGCGATCGAATAAGTTTCTTTCAAAAAAGCCAGGCGGTCGTGGCGATAGAGCTGGTAGGTATTGTACACCACGATCCGCTCCTTGTTATAGCGGTTCATCACCAGCAGGGTCAGCGCATCCACCGGGTCCTGGATCCAGCTTTCCTCGGCATCGATCAGGAAGCCCACGCGCGCGTCCTGCGCCGCCTTGCCGATGCGGTCCACCCGCGTGACCACGCGCTCCCATTCAGCACGTTCTTCGGCGCCCAGCTTTTCCAGGGCCTGCGCGTAACGCTCCATCAGCCCTCCCGAGCTCACCGGCCCCATGGCCGCATCGAGTTGCTCCAGCAGGGCGAAGCGCGCCATGCCCGTGACCTTGATGCTCATGAAAGGCACGTTTTTCTGCGTTGCCGAGAACCGGATCACCCGGATGAATTCTTCACAGGCCTGGTCGTAGTTCTGCTCCCCTTCCTTGCCTTCCACGCCATAGTCGAGAATGACCTGCACCCGGTACTCGCCGAGTTTCTGCAGTACGGGCACGGTCTGCTCGAGCGACTCACCGCCCACAAATTGCTTGAAGATGGTCTGCCGGATCAGGCCTTTCACGGGAAGGCCAACGCGAATGCTCCAGGGGGTAAGGCGGGTGCCCAGCTTCACCAGCCAGGGCTTGGCCATCATGTTGAACAGCCAGTGGGCCTGCTTGAGTTCTTTGTCGGAATGATGGGCAAAAGCAATCGCGGTATTATCGAAGGACAAGGGGGTATTCATGCCGGGCAAAAGTAGGGAAGGTATTCGAACTCTGGGATGAGGCTTGTCAGGGTTGTGCTCGCCCTGCTCGCATGAAAAAAGAAAAAGAAGAAAAGAAGTGGAAGTGCCGCTTCTACTGGTAATGATTGTCGATCGCCTTTTTTTGAAACACGAAGACACAATGACACAAAGACACAAAAGTTTTTCGCGCAGAGGCGCGGAGGACGCAGAGGATCGATGCTTTATATTCTGTCCAGATCTAGACTGGCTTCCTTCACGGCCTGTCTCCTGCCTTGCGTCTTCGTGTACAATGGCTCTGTGTACCAAACA
>CBHWDR010000656.1:0-2194 GCA_966112575.1 uncultured Chitinophagales bacterium | reverse complement strand
AAAAGCACCAGCAGCACTTCCAGGGAAAACACAAAAATTGAATGCAGGACCAACAACAGGGACGCGGAACACAAATGCAGGACATTCGTTGATAGGGAGCGAAGGTTCATAGAAGAGCTGGAGTGAATCAGATCACTCCTGCTTTTTGAGATAATGATCAGGCATTCACCGCCTGGCCTGCGGTACGACCGGAGCCGATGCGTTCCGAAACAACCACAATGTTTTGGTCCGACTGCGCAAGTGCGTAGATCACGAGTCCGAAGCCGATCTTGTTCACCGCATCACCGATGTTGTAGATCACGTCCATCGACAGGTTGGAGAGCACCTCGATGCCAAACAATCCACCCTTGGTGCCCACAATGTAACCAAGCGGATAGATGGCCCATCCTGCCAGCACGAACCACGACAGCGCTTTGTTGGCGCGGGTTACCGCAGGACCTGCATTGCCGGCCAGCTGTTTTACTTCACCAAACCAGATCATGTACACGATATAGAAGTAAGCAAGGCTGCTCACAAAGCCCCATACCCAGCTCTGGGTTTCGGTGCCGTAAATGGCTTCACCGATGTAACCGGTAACCAGCATGACCACGGAGGCGGCGATGAGCTTCCACATCAGTGCGATCCTGGCGCCGGCTTTCCGGGTGATAAGGTAGAACTCCACGCACATCAGGGGCACCGTCAGCAGCCAGTCGACATAGCGGAAAAACGTGGGTGATTCACCCGTGGCGAGGTTGTAGTCGCGCATGTAATAATAATGCACGGCGGCGATGAATGTGATCAGGCCGGAAACCAGCACGGACGTGCGCCATTTCTTGTCGACGTTCCAGGTTTCAAAGAAGAAGAAGACCGAAGCGGCAAGCATGGCCATGCAGCCGATGAAAAACGTAAAGGCAACATAATTCGAATTGGAGATCACTTTGATCTCGAGAAGAAAATCCAGCATGTGTATGTATTTGAGGTAAGAAAATGCCGTTGTTTCGACACGCGATCCCAATCACACAGCTAAGGGAAATACAGGGAAAGAAACCAAGATGGGTTCGATAAGGTTCAGTTAGTTTGAAAGATTTTTTTCGGTTGTTTCCGATTCGGCCGGGATCATGGAATCCCTTGCCAGGAGCGGATTTGCGGGAGTTGAATCTTTTTCATTCAAATGCCCCGAACGATACACAAGCTACTGGCCGCTGTTTGACCATTACCCAAAATTGTTAGTCTTTTGTTCTTCATTTTACGTGCTGGCGAATATATTCGCGACCGCAAAACCAAACTACCCGTATGAGAAAAGTTTTCCTTACCCTCTTGACCCTCGGTACTCTGACCAGCTTTTCCCAGGAACTCGAAAGCGTAAACGGTGCCGGTGTTTACTTCAAGGTCGGCGCCAACTATTCCAACCACATCAAATGGGATGACAATGAACCTACGGATCCGCTGATCGGTCCTGCCGGCGGCATGGGTGTATGGGTGCGGCTTACCAAGCCCACCAAGCACATGCTGGCCATGGCCATCGAAGGCAATTTCTCCGGCCATGGTTTCCAGCTGAAGGTGAATGACGTGAACAACAAAGTGCGCACGGCTTATTTCGGCGCCAGCCTGAGCCTGCGCCAGTATATCGGCAAGTTCTTCTTCACCGCCGGCGGCGAGCATGCCTGGCTGATGTCGGCCATCAACGTGCAGGGCGACCAGCGTGAAGACTTTCCCGAAGGCTTGTACAAAAAGACCACCTGGAACGGCATCGGCGGCATTGGCGTCAACTTCGGCGAACGCCGCTCCCGCCAAATCGATTTCGGCCTCGAGCTCACCTATCGCCAGGGCCTCAATGCCGTGCGCAGCGATTTTACAAAAGCCCGGCAGTCGGTCTACACGTTCTCGATGTATGTGCCCGTGTCGATCGTGGCGGATATTGCTTCGGGATTACAGTGATACTGATTTTCACCCGATAAGAAAGCCCCGCAATTTGCGGGGCTTTCTGTTTTATCGAAGCATTCGTTTATCGACATGAATCAGCGGACAAGGATACGCTCCTGCTCAGGTCCGAGCTGCAGGAAATAAACGCCGGTTGCCAGGCCGTTCAGATCCAGGTGCTGCGTGCCTGCGTGTACCGCAAAGCGGCGTGCAAGGCGGCCGTCATTGGTATACAGGTAGAGGATACCACCTTCTGTGGCGCTCACCTGCAGGCTTCGGCCCACTATGGTTACCT
>CBHWDR010000655.1:0-2195 GCA_966112575.1 uncultured Chitinophagales bacterium | reverse complement strand
GGGGTCGGTGGCCGAGAAGGGGAACTGGAAGTAGTTGCCGCCGCAGACAACGGCCGTATCGCCTACGTTGAAGACCGCGCTGTTGTTGGTCTGTGCATTCTGCCCGCCGTTGCGGCCGGGAATGTTGATCGCATAGGTGTTGCCCACACTGTTGGAACCGGCGGGCATGTTGTTGATGCCCGCGATGCGGCAGCAGCGTTGGTAGGCCACTACATAACCGGCGCCATTGTCGGGCAATTCAATGCTGGGGATGGTGTAGATCGCCACGGCATAGTAACAACCGTCCTGCGCGCCCGGGATGCAAAGCTCGTCGCGTGTTTTATTAAGCAGGTAACTTCTTTCGAGGTTTACCGTGGGGTTGGCGGTCCGCGCACCGGTTGCCGCATCGTAGATGGTCATCGGGATGGTCTGCGTCAGCTGTTGGTCGTTGGCATTACAAACCATGTAAACGGTGAGCGAGATCTTATAGCGAAGGGTTCCCGGCGCGGTTCCAACGCCCAGGTATTCGTAGGTGTAAAAGCCACCCTTGAGGTGGTTGGCAAAGGAAATAAGGGTCAGGCTAAGCAGACATATGGATAGGAGCAGGCGTTTCCTCATGGTGTCGATTCCTCGGTGGTCCGGTAAAATACAAAAAAACGGTCCCGGCCGTTGGTTTATAACGCTTCGGGCAAGAAAATAGTATTTCTTTAAGATACGTTAACCGGGCTCCATTCGTTGGCCTTGCCGGCCAATGTTCTACAAGTGGTTATTATTCATGCACGAGGGCAAGAAATTCCCGGATGGCCGTTACTGACCTGTCGCTTTCTTCCAGCATGCCCAGGTGGCCCGAATGCTCAAGGATGGTCACTGCCGTAACGGGTGCGAGGGGCGCCTGCGCCAGCCCGTCGGCGATGGGCACGGGGGCATCGTGGCGGCCAAGGATAAAGAGCACCGGCACCTGTGCATTCCGTAAAACCTCGGTCCGGTCGGGCCGGGCCATCATGGCTTCGTAGTAGGCAATCAGGCTGGCGGGTGGGAGGTCGCTCCAGTCGGTCAGGGCCTGTTTCACCAGCGCTGAACGGGTTTCCCGGGTAGCAGGGGCGAAGAGGTTTGGAGTGGTCGTTTCCAGGAAGGCAGCTGTCCCATGCCGGCGGATGAAGTCCATCCCCTTTTTCCGCGTTTGCTTCTTTTCTTCCGAGTCAGCGTAGGCCGAGGAGTGAAACAGTCCGAACCCGTTCAGCCGTTCGGGAAAGGCTTCGGCAAAAGCCAGGGTGATATAGCCGCCCATGCTGTGCCCGATCAGCGTACAGGTATCGATCCCCAGTTGATCGAGCAGCTCCCCCACCCAGGCCGCCATCGACTCCATGGTGGTCGGCTCCAGCAATGCGGAGCTGCCGGTGCCGGGCAGGTCGGGCCGGATGACCTGGTAGCCGGTGAAGGCATCCAGCACCGGGTCCCAGATCCGGCGGTCTTCGCCAAATCCATGCAGCAGGACCACGGCCGGTCCTTCGCCTTCTATCTGGAGGGATGTTTTTTTATGCTGCAGTTCCAATTCCCTTGTTGCCATAGCTGTTCAATTTGGCCCGCTTCCAGCTCCGCAGCGCGATTAGTGCCACAAGCGGAAGAAGGGCGGGGTTCAGTTCCTGCGGAAGAAAGGCCCAGGCTGCCAGCAGCACGAGTGCCAGTCCGCATACGATGCCGTAATAAAACCGTACCCAGGCCAGGGGGCGCAGCAGGAAGAAGGCCATCACCAGGTGCGTGGGCAGGGCCCAGAAAAGATTCCCGTTGTTTCGGCAGACCACATGGTCGGTCCCGAACCACATGAAGAGCAGGAGGAGGCCGGCGAGGCCGAGGAGCAGGAAAAACGCAACGTCGAAGAAGAAGAGGAAACGACGGACACCACCGCGGTTCACAAAACTCAGGATCCCGATGACCAGCAGTAGGATGCCGAACGCCACTGCGGGCGTAACCAATGGTGCTTCGGTGAGGGGCGAAGGGACGTCGAGCACCTTACGTGCAGGGCTGACCAGGGGGCGGCCGTCCAGGGACGCACTGTCGAAGCCTTTGAGCAGGTAGTCGGGGAGGAACATGGCCTCGCGGTTCGACACCTTCCGGTCGAGGTCGGAACCCAGCAGGAGGTCGATGCCGAGCTTGCTCCAGGGCTGATGGCCGGCATCGAGGTAAGAATGTATGAGGTCGCGGAAAGAGGGAATTTT
>CBHWDR010000654.1:0-2210 GCA_966112575.1 uncultured Chitinophagales bacterium | reverse complement strand
CGGGAAAATCAATGATGATGGCATCAAAGACCTCTTTCTGGTCGCGCAGCCAGCTGAAGGCATCGCCGTTCACCACCTGCACTTTCCGATCAAGCAGCGCGCCTCGGTTCACCTGCACCAGCATTTCCTGGGTCCTGAACAGGTGGGTCATCATGGGGTCGAGGTCAACGAGGGTGATTTTTTCGACACCGGGATACTTCAACACCTCCCGAACCGCGAGGCCATCACCGCCTCCGAGGATGAGCACCCGCTTCGGGTTGCGGATGCTGGAGAGTGCCGGATGTACCAGGGCTTCGTGGTACCGGTATTCATCGGCCGTGCTGAATTGCAGGTTGCCATTGAGGAAAAGGCGGGTCTCCCGTTTGTTGCGGGTGAGTACGATCCGCTGGTAAGGCGAGGACGTGGCATAGACAACCTGGTCGTTGTAGGTCATGGTCTCGCTATAGTTCATGATCGACTCGGAGAAAACAAAAGCAAACAGCTCCACCAGGATGAGCACCGCTGCACTTACTTTAAGCAGGGTGGCTTCCCGGATCTCGCGGGCGAAATGATGCGCCAGGTACCAGCCCACCGCCATATTCAGGATGCCGAAGAACAGGGCTGTGCGGATCAGGCCGAGGTGCGGCACCAGCAAGAGGGGAAAGACCAGCGAGGCCAGCAGGGCGCCGATATAGTCGAAGGTGAACACGCGGCTCACCAGTTCCTTGAATTCCACCTTGTCTTTTAGGATCCGCATCAGCAGCGGGATCTCGAGGCCGACGAGCGTTCCGGTCAGGCAGACCAGCGTGTAAAGGATGATGCGGAAAGAGGCGGCCATGGGAAAGCAGACGAAGAGGATGGCTGCGGAGAAGCCGCCGACCAGGCCCACGAGCAGTTCGATGCGGATGAACCACTGCAGCAATTCCCGCTGGAGATAACGCGAAAGGAATGAGCCAATGCCCATGGAGAAAAGGTAGACGCCGATGATGGTGCTGAACTGCGTCACGCTGTCGCCAAGCAGGTAGGATGCCAGTGTACCGGCTACCAGCTCATAGATAAGGCCACAGGTGGCGATCACGAAAACCGCCACCAGCAAAAGCCATTGCGCACTGGGTGTTTTGGTTCGCATATCAATGGATCGCGGAAGCGATGATAATGGCCACGGAAAGCATGAAGAAGCCGGCCAGTACGGCCACCGCCATATTCTTGTTCTCCATGATCTCGCGGCGGAGGTTGTGTTTCGGTGTCAGCAGCTCCACCAGTACGAATACCACGATCAGGATCAATACGCCAAGAAAAGAATAAAGGATCGAGTTGGTCAATGCTTGGGTCATATGCATTTGTTTGAATAGTGAATTATTTATGATAGCCGGGGCCGCGCGAACTCCAGGACTGCCCTCCGGAAAAATCGAAAAGCCGGTAGCCGGTGATGTCTGAATAAACCAGGATGCCCATGATGATGAGCGCATAGAGCAGGTACCAGCGAAACGGGTAGAGCGGCGAACCGCTGTTGAATGGATTGATCATCAGTCTTGATCCTCCTCATAAGGTGTGTAGGGACTGTTGGACCAGCGGCTCCGTTCCACATTCCGGATGCGGAAATACTGGATCACGGGCCATACGAGCAGGATCAGCACACAGAACCAGAGGTTCCGCGGACTGGAAATGTCGTAGGTAACAATCAGGGTGAAATAATCGAGTTTCTGTACCAGCCCGGGCGTTTCGCGGATGCCGCGCACCTGGATGAAATAGGTGCCCGCAGGGATCTGCGTCAGGTAGCCATCCCCCTTGGTATCGCCTTCCGACCAGGATTCGCCTTCGCTGATGCCGTGGTAGTACTCCACGCCTTTTTCCAGGCTGTATTCGGCACCTGTGGCGGCGTTGACCAGCGTGGTGTTGAGCTCGAACCAGCTGTTGTTGACGCCGGCGCTGATATGGAATTCGAGGTTGCTGCGCCAGCGCTCGAGGCTGAACTTTTCCGAAACGGCAGAAAGGGTGTTGGAGGAATCATCGAACCGGAAGGTCTGGTCGAGTACCACCCGGTTCTGTCTCGAAAAAGAGAGCAGGGTGTGTGCCAGCACCAGGGCCAGTACCCCGAAGATCGCCATGCGGGCCAGCTGCCAGGGATTGATGAAGCTTTTCGGCTCGATCGCACCCACACCGGTTTTCCAGGGCAGGCCCTGCGGGAAGTCGAATTCCTTCTGATTGGTCCGGACGTAGACGTCGGTGTT
>CBHWDR010000653.1:0-2216 GCA_966112575.1 uncultured Chitinophagales bacterium | reverse complement strand
CACGAGGACGACCTGGCCCGGATCACGGAATGGTGCCTGGAAAAAGGAGTGGATGGAAACACGTACAACGCCACGGCTCCAGGACCTGTAACGAACCAGGATTTTATGAAAGGATTCCGCAACGCCTACGGCATCCCTTTTGGCCTGCCTTCGCCCAAGTGGCTGCTGGAAGCCGGCGCCCTGCTCATCGGTACCGAGACGGAACTGATCCTGAAAAGCCGCTGGGTATTGCCCCGCCGATTACTCGAAGCTGGTTTCCGATTTCATTATCCCGATGCACCATCCGCCATTAACGAGCTGATGAGCCGCCGTATTTGATCATTGCTGCGGCAGGTTCAGCCGACCGGCAAGCCAGCTGTTCTTTACCGGGATGATCCAGTTGTTCTCCAGTTCGTGCCGGGTCTGGACGAGGTTGTTGAAATAAAGGGAGTCGGCACCGATGAAATTATTCTCCAGCGCATAGCTCAACTGGCTCATGGGAAGCATCTGGATCTTGTCCTTAACAAAAAAGGCGAGGTTGGTGCGGTTGAAAAAATCCACCTGGTATTCGTCGCCCAGCTGCTTTACGAACCGGACGGAGGAGTCAGTGCTGCAACCGCTGACGCCCGTGCGGGTCTCGTCGGCCATCAGCACGATAAACTGTCCAAAGAAGAGGTTGGCATAGGCGCTGACTTCGGCGCCGTGGGAACGCCACTCATTGGCGAAAGCTTCAAGCTTCACTTCCAGGTCGAGGGCTTCCGAAAGCATGAACTGACGGCTGCTCTGGTAGATCCACACACGGCTCTGGGGCGCAAACGCTTCGGGAAGGAGGTGTTTGAAGTCGAGATTCATGCTGCAAAGAAAGTCAAAAGGCAAAAGTCAAAATGCAAAAAAAGGACTGGTTCATTTTTCAACCCGTGCACTCTTGACCTAATAGCGTCGCGATCAACGCAAGCTTTTGCTAGTCTGCCAGTGAGCGGGCGACAAGTTCGGCTACGTCGAGCACCTGTACATCGCCTTCTTTTTCGGTGGCCTTGACGCCGTCGGTAAGCATGGTATTGCAGAAGGGGCAGGCAGCCGCTACGATGTTGGAGCCGGTTTCCACGGCCTCGTTGGCGCGTTCCCAGTTGATGCGGGTGGTGCCTTTTTCTTCCTCCTTGAACATCTGCGCGCCGCCGGCTCCGCAACAAAGGCCGTTCTTGCGGCAGCGCTTCATTTCCACCAGTTCGGCGTCAAGGGCTTCGAGCACCTGGCGCGGCGCTTCGTAAATATCATTTGCCCGGCCCAGGTAGCAGCTGTCGTGGTAGGTGATCTTGACCCCTTTGAAGGTCTCGCCGGCTTTCATCCGCACTTTGCCTTCGGCGATCAGCTGCTGCAGGAGGGTGGTGTGGTGGATCACTTCATAGTTTCCGCCCAACTCGGGGTATTCATTCTTGAGGATGTTGAAGCAGTGGGGGCAGGTGGTGACGATCTTCCTGATGCCATACATATTCAGGGTTTGAATATTCTGGTAAGCCATCATCTGGAAGAGGAACTCATTGCCGGCGCGGCGGGCGGGGTCGCCGGTGCACAATTCTTCCTTGCCGAGAATGGCGAATTTGACACCCACCTTGTTGAGGATGGTGGCGAAGGCCTTGGTGATCTTTTGGGCGCGTGCGTCGAAGCTGCCGGCACAACCCACCCAGAAGAGGATATCCGGGGTTTCGCCTGCGGCCATCATTTCTGCCATGCTTGGTACATTCATCGTCTCAGGATTTAGAAAACGGGCAAATAAAGTGCAATAATAATGAGGACCAGGAGAAAAAGCGCGAGTGTGATGCTTCCCATGATGATTCCAGCGATCGCCTGAGAGTTCTTATTGCCTTTTGCCGATTGTGACCCAAGGACCACGGCTACGATCGCAGCGGGAAGGGAGAGGATGGCCAGGGGGGTGATCAGCATGACGAGGGATGCGATGCCCAGGATCATAGAGGCAACGCCCTGTTTCCTTTGCTTTTCGGTCATCGTTCCATCGATCCTTTTCTTCCATTTGCGCAAGGCCAGCTTCAGGGCAAAACGTTGGAGCCGGGTCAGTTTCCCGGGCTTCCTGATGCTCGTTGCAGCCGGTGTTTTCCAGGCAGGCGGAGCAAGGGCGGGTACGGTAGCGGCAGGTGCGGTGATGCTGAAAAAGAGGAGGAAAAAAAGGGCAAGCACTCGGTACATAGCGTCGTTTATTTGTCGGTATCAAATGTAGTCAA
>CBHWDR010000652.1:0-2218 GCA_966112575.1 uncultured Chitinophagales bacterium | reverse complement strand
GGAACGGCGGATCGAAACCAAGAAGCGCTCCTCGGAACGCAAGTCGAACCGGCGGTTCCGTCCCGACTTTTAGAAAACCTTTGGATATCCCTGATTACCTTGAAGGGGTGAAGCCTGCCATCACCATCACGGCCATCGTATTGCTCGGCCTGTTTTTTCACAGCTGCTTTAAAGACAGCAACCTGTTTGCACCAACAGCTACACCCCTGCCTGCACCGACCGGTTTCCCCGAGCCGCAGGCGTATGTGAAAGGCATCACCTTCACCCGCGAAGGCTTTGCGCTCGGGCGAAGACTTTTTCACGACGGACAGCTTTCTTCCGATGGGCGTCACCCCTGCGCTTCCTGCCATGAGCCGCGCGCCGCCTTTACCACATTTCAGCACGACCGCAGCCATGGCGTGGGCAACTCCCATACCCTGCGCAATGCGCCCGGACTGGCCAACCTCGCCTGGTACCCGACCTTCAACCAGGACGGCAGCGCGTCGGGCCTGCACCAGGTCTATCTCGACCATATCAACAAGAGCGACGAGATGGGTGAGGACATCAACCGCGTGGTGCAAAAGATCCGGAACGATGAGAGCTATAAGCCACTCTTTCGCGGCGCCTTCGGAAACGACGAAGTGAATGCGGAAAAGATCTTCCGCGGGCTGGATCAATATCTCCTGCAACTCGTTTCGGCCAATGCGAAGTACGACCGGGTGCTGGAGGGAAAAGCAAACTTCACCGCGCAGGAGCAGGAGGGCAGAAACATTTTTACGAACAAATGCGCCGGCTGCCACAGCGGCCCCCTGTTCACTGATTTCTCTTACCGAAATATCGGTCTCCCGGTAGACCCGATCCTGAACGACCATGGCCGCATGCGGGTGACCAGCAACCGTTCCGATTCGTTGAAGTTCCGGGTGCCCACCCTGCGCAACCTGGCCTTCACCGAAAACTATTTCCACGACGGCCGCTTCTCCACGCCTTTCCACATCTTCCAGCATTATCGCAGCGGCGTGCAGCCCAGCCCCACCCTTGATCCCCTTTTGCAAAACGGGATTCCACTAACCTCATCGGAGGAGCAGGCCCTGGCCGCTTTCCTGCTCACCCTCGCCGACTCGAGTTTCCTTAATAATCCTTCTTTCCGGGAATGAAAGAAGTCTGCCTTGCGGCAGACGATTCGAGGCTTTGAAGCGGATAAGTGAGGAGAGATTTTTGCGTGAACAGAACGAACAAACTCGAACCACAGAGTCAACGGCCCATAGGATAAAAAAAGCTTATCTCCTTATCAACTTTTCCTGCGAGCAAAGCGAGCACTAAGCCACCTTCGGAACGAAGAACCTGCCTACATACGGCAGCTTGGCGAATTCTTTCCGCTCCACCAGGGTGAAGAAGGAGCCATAAAGCGCCAGGAGCGCCAGGGCAAAGATGCGGTTGGGCCAGGCACCGAGCCCGATCCAGGTGAAGGCGCTGTGCAGTCCGTAGATCATGAGGGCGATGACCATATAGGCGATCAGCTTCTTCGTGGCGTAAGGGATGCGATAGGCCTTTTGTCCCCATTTATACGAAACGGCCATCATCGTTCCATAGCAGAAGAACGTGGCCCAGGCACAGGCCATATAGGAGAAATGCGGGATGAAGAACCAGTTGATGCCCAGCGTGATGCCCGCCCCGATGAGGGTGATCCAGGCACCGGCCAGGGTTTTATTGGAAAGCTTGTACCAGATCGAGAGGTTGTAATAAATGCCGAGGAACATATTCGCCCAGAGCAGGATGGGCACCACCCGCAGGCCGCTCCAATACCGCTCGTGGATGAAGTAGCGCCACACGTCCAGGAAGAGCACCACGGCGAGGAACATGAAGGAAATAACGATCACGAAGAACTTCATCACCCGTGCATAGACCCGCTGCGGCTGCTGGCCCTGGGCCTGCTTGAAGAAAAAGGGCTCGGCGCCCATCCGGAAAGCCTGTACGAAAAGCGTGATCAGGATGGAAAGCTTGTAGCAGGCCGAATAAATGCCCACTTCCGCCTTCCGGGCCTCCAGCGTTGGCGCCGACGACCACCAGCCGAGCATGATGCGGTCGAAGGTTTCATTGATCATTCCCGCGAAGCCCGCCAGGATCAGTGGTGAAGAATAGACAATGATCTCCCGCCACAGCCTGCCGTTGAACTCCCACTTGAACGAGAAGAATTCCCGTGCGAGGAGGAGAAAAGTAATGACCGACTGGATGAGGTTGG
>CBHWDR010000651.1:0-2228 GCA_966112575.1 uncultured Chitinophagales bacterium | reverse complement strand
TTACGCAATTCGCCGACACGATCGAGCTCGGGGGGCACCGGCGCAAATGCTATCACTCCCTTCACGAGATCGGGACGCGCCAAGCTGACCTGCAAGGCTGCCGACCCACCCATGGAGAAGCCCACGAGGGTTACCTCCTGCAGATCGAGGTCTTCGATGAGGGCGCGCAGGTCCTCGGTGAGTGCATCGTAGTCGTAGCCATTCCAGGGTTTGCTCGACTTGCCAAAACCGCGGCGGTCATACTTGATCACGCGCATTCCGGCATTGACGAGATCGGCAAGCTGGTATTCCCACATTTCCTTGGACAGCGGCCAGCCGTGGATCAGGATCACGGGCTTACCCTGTCCATAGTCGTTATAGGAGATCTCGATCTCTTCGCCCGTGGTGGCGTCTGTTGTTTTTAGCTGTTTCATGTTTGTTTGATTAGAAGTAAAGCGCTTTCCGGGTGCGGCCCTGAAAGGCGGAAAAAACTATTCCATACGGCTGAGCGCTGCCGTGCCGGCTTAGCGGAAATAAAATGTACAGGCTTGATGGGAAAGGAGCCGGCTTCCCTTCTACAGCTGGGGTGCGCTCGTTCCCCATTTGTTTTTGAAAACTTTGTTAATAGGGCGCGAAGGCTCGTTGCAGCGATTCGTGTTGTCGAACTTTAAGGAAAAGAGTGATATGAAGAAATGCTACTTACTCGGCTTTCTCATTCTTGTATTGAGTGCTTGTACCAAGGTGCCCATGCGGGAATACGAAGAGACTATCGTAGGCAATTGGGAATTGTATGATGTAGACAGGGTAGGGTCGGGATCCACATCCGGGCTGAGGTTTCGCGATGGCAGCTTTCAATTCGATGCCAACGGCAGTATGCGATACACGGATGTAAGCGGTAATGTATACACGGGTTCCTGGCGCATGGACCGGAACTGGATCCGCGACAATTGCAGGTATAACAACGGCTACCAGGAATGCGACAGCCGCCAGGTGAAGGACCTACAGATCTCTGCGATCGATTTTACCAACCAACGGACGATCATGGAGTATTTCGAGGAGCTCAAATTCACCAGTGAAACCGGCTTCCGCGCCTACCTCCGCACCAACGACCGGCGGTACGTGTATTATTTCCGAAAGCAGTAGCGGTCCGGAAGCTCCGTTCAAAAGTTCCAAAGTTTAATAGTTCAAAAGTTGGTGCCTCCGAATGAAGATGCAACTCTTGAACTCTTGAACATTTAAACGCTTGAACTTAACCCGCGAACTCATACCCTCCCCCAGTTCTCCCCGCTCTTGATCCGGTACATGGTCATTTCGCTTACGTCGTAGCGATCGGCCAGCTGCTTGATCGTGAGGCGGCGATTCTTGTTGTTGAGCAGCTCCTTGATCCGGCGCACCTGGGTGGCGGTGAGCTTGAGACCCACTTCACGGTTGGCCTGCCGCTTCTTGTAGGCGAGCTTGGCCGGACTTTTCTGCTGATGCCGGATCATCTCCTCGAGCGTGGCCCAGGAGAGGTTTTTGATCGAGTTGTCGAGCTTGTTGTGATTTTTGTGGATCACATATTTATGTTTCGAGGAAGGGCGTTTGAGGAAGAGGCGCGCGAGTTCGCGATGGATATAGAGCGTTCCTTTATGTCCTGGTCGATGCAGATTGAGGGTACGGTATCCCGTGGTCAGCGAGCCATTGAGGAGTTTTCCATCTTTCAGCACGTCTTCACGATACGAGGCAATGCGGCCGGAGGTCGACAGCGCATATTTATTCCGTAGATCTTTACTGCCATCAAACACCAGCGTCTTCCATACTTCACCGGGCAATTTTTTGATCATAACACTTCTGTTTAACCGGGCCTGCGGATCGCAAAGCCCCTGTTAACAGAATAAATAACGGGCCAATTTTCACCCGCTTTTAAAAACTTTCTACCCGTCTCACGTCTCACCTCTCACGTCTCACTTCCCCTGCCCTTCGATCATCGTGATGAACTCGTCCTCCGTGAGGATGCGGATGCTGGCGATCTTCTTGGCTTTTTCGAGCTTGCTCCCGGCATCTTCGCCAACAACCAGGTAATTCAGTTTGCTGCTCACGCCCGAGACGATCTTGCCGCCGTTGGCTTCCACCCGCTCCTCGGCTTCGCTGCGCTTGAGCCGTGCGAGCGTGCCCGTGAATAAAAACGTTTGTCCTTCGAGGTTACCGCCTGCCGACTCTTTCTTTTCATTCCGCAGGTTGAGGCCCAGGGCCTCCAGCACCTGGAGCAT
>CBHWDR010000650.1:0-2229 GCA_966112575.1 uncultured Chitinophagales bacterium | reverse complement strand
GAGTAAAAGAAAATCGTGATCACCCTGGCTATTGATGATCGGAGTGTATATAGAGGACTCCATTAGCTCATTAGCCAATTATCACATTATCACATTAGAATATGCCCAACCCCCGTTTAGCCGCCCGATACGCGAAGTCGCTGCTTGACCTGGCTGTTGAAAGAGATCAGCTGGAGACGGTGTTTGCCGATATGAACTATCTGCAGCAACTGACCAAGATGAGCCGCGATTTTCTGGGACTGCTCCGCAGCCCGGTGGTATCGCCGGATAAGAAGCAGTCCGTATTCGATGCCGTGACTGCCGGAAAAGTGTCGGAGCTCACAACTGCTTTCTCGCGCCTGCTGATCAGCAAGGGCCGCGAAGGCGAACTGCCCGAGATCATCACGGCCTTCATCCGCCAATACAAGGACCGGAAGGGTATCCATATCGTGAAGTTGACCACTGCCGCACCCGTAAGCGAGGCTACGAAGAATGCCATCATCGCACAGGTGCAACAGACCAGCAGCATGCAGACGATCGAGCTGGAAGCTTCGGTGGATCCGAAGCTTATCGGTGGTTTTGTGCTCCAGGCAGGCGATAAGCTGGTGGATGCGAGCATCCGCTACGACCTGAACCAGATCTCCCGCCAGTTTGAAAACAACGACTTTATTTACAAGGTGCGTTAATACAACGACCATTATTATTCAGAAACATTTTAAAACGGATATATGCCAGAAATAAAACCAGATGAAATCAGTGCCATTCTTCGGCAGCAGCTCGGTGGTTTCAACACCGGAGCCGACCTCGAAGAAGTAGGTACGGTATTGCAGATCGGCGATGGTATCGCCCGCGTTTACGGACTCGGTAACGTACGTGCCGGTGAACTGGTGGAATTTGAAAACGGGGTACAGGGTATCGCCCTCAACCTCGAAGAAGATAACGTAGGTGCGGTATTGATGGGTGAGATGGGTCAGCTGCAGGAAGGTTCCAAAGTGCGCCGCACCGGACAGATCGCCTCCATCAAGGTAGGCGAAGGGATGGTTGGCCGCGTGGTGAACACCCTTGGCGAGCCGATCGACGGTAAAGGCCCCATCACAGGCGAGCGCTACGAAATGCCCCTCGAGCGGAAAGCTCCCGGTGTGATCTTCCGCGAGCCCGTTAAGGAGCCGCTCCAGACCGGTATCAAGGCCATCGACGCGATGATCCCCATCGGCCGCGGACAGCGTGAGCTGGTGATTGGCGACCGCCAGACCGGCAAGACCGCCATCTGTATCGATACCATCATCAATCAGAAAGAATTCTTCGACGCCGGCCAGCCGGTATATTGTATCTATGTTGCCATCGGCCAGAAGGCATCCACCATTGCCGGTGTGATGAAGACCCTCCAGGACGCAGGCGCCATGGAATACACCGTGATCGTAGCCGCTTCTGCTTCGGAGCCCGCTCCCCTGCAGTTCTACGCTCCCTTCGCCGGTGCCGCCATCGGTGAATTCTTCCGCGACACCGGTCGCCCGGCACTCATCATCTATGATGACCTGTCGAAGCAGGCCGTAGCCTACCGCGAGGTATCGCTTCTGCTCCGCCGCCCGCCCGGCCGCGAAGCCTATCCCGGTGACGTATTCTACCTGCACAGCCGTCTCCTCGAGCGCGCTGCCAAAGTGATCAACAACGACGAGATCGTGAAGAACATGAACGATCTGCCCGAGTCGATCAAGCACCTCGTGAAAGGTGGTGGTTCGCTGACCGCCCTCCCCATCATCGAGACCCAGGCCGGTGACGTATCCGCTTACATCCCCACCAACGTGATCTCGATCACGGATGGCCAGATCTTCCTTGAATCGAACCTCTTCCTCTCCGGCATCCGCCCGGCGATCAACGTAGGTATCTCGGTAAGCCGCGTAGGTGGTAACGCCCAGATCAAGTCGATGAAGAAAGTTGCCGGTACCCTGAAGCTCGACCAGGCCCTCTACCGTGAGCTCGAGGCCTTCTCGAAGTTTGGTGGTGACCTCGACGCTGCTACCAAGTCGGTGATCGACAAGGGTGCCCGTAACGTGGAGATCCTGAAGCAGCCGCAGTATGCACCCGTAAAGGTGGAGAATCAGGTAGCCATTATCTATCTCGGTACCCAAGGCCTGCTCCGCGATGTGAAAGTGAGCAAGGTGAAGGAGTTTGAAGAACACTTCCTGATGGAAATGGACAACAAGCTTCCCGAAGTGCTGAAGGAGTTCAAGAAAGGTAACCTTCCCGAAG
>CBHWDR010000649.1:0-2235 GCA_966112575.1 uncultured Chitinophagales bacterium | reverse complement strand
TGCAGATGGCATAGATGAAGAAGAAGCGGTTCAGGAAGAACAGGGCCTGGTAGCTCCCGATGTCGCGGGCGAAGACCAGCGGCAGCATCACCGTGACCATGGTCCAGGCCAGTGCGAGGTAGATGGTCTTGGCAATGGCGAAGCGCCGCAACTGGTAAAAGAAGGGATGAGGGATCATCGGCGCCGAGTAAAGAAAGGTGAATACCGAAGTGAGCCCCAGCCAGTACCAGCCTTCAATAAGCTGAAGGCCGAAATAGGCGGCCCCGATTCCCCCGCCAAGGGCGAGCCCGAGGTGGATGGGCCGGTTGGCCGCATTCCAGAGCAGCTTGGTGGCTTTCTCATCCACTACGGGCGGGGTCAGGTACCAGTGAAAATTATAGCTGCACACCGTGCCGCAGAAAATGAAGCCGATGAGACTGGCCGTTACCTCCACGCGGAAAAGCCAGCCGGTTTGCAGGGTCATCAGCACGGCACAGACGGCGATGAAAAGGCTGGTGAAAACAAAGAAGTCGAAGATCGTTTTTAGGATCCGCACCGATTACTGACGGGTTACATACAGGCGTTTGGCGGCGGTGGTGTCGCTCGTATTGCCTTCCGCATCCTTCACATAGAAACGAAGATCGAGCGAGTCGGTCTCGAACTGCGGAGGCGTGGAGCCGGGGATCCGGATCGGGCTGAGCAGGATGAGCAGGTCGGTAGCCGTAGGCATCGATACCCGGATCGTGCCCTGGTTCTCCTTGTTGGTCTCCGGCACGTCGTAGGGAAGCGTGCGGGTAGAGGTATCGCGCCGGTTGATGCGGCGGCGGATCACGTAGACCTTGCTGATATCGCCTTCCTTGTCGGTGAAGCCCAGGTCGGCAACGAAGACGCCCCCGGTGGCCGGGATCACTTCATTGGGGAAACTGACCGAGGTAATTTTCGGTTTGGTTTCGAATTTATCTTTGCTGCAAGCAACGACCAACAGCGCCAGGGCGCCGGCAAAAAGGAGCTTATTCATACGTGAAGCCATTTCCAAATTTACTGTATGCACACTGAAATACCTAAAGCCGAAGACCTCGCGCAACGGGTATTTGCTCCTATGAACGAAAACGCCTTCCTCCAGATTGCGCTGGACGTCTACCATTTTCAATTCGCCAACAATTCGATTTACCGCTCCTTCGCGCAAACCGTTGGCCGTACGCCTGGCCGGGTGCAAAGCCTGGAGGACATTCCTTTCCTCCCCATCGCGTTTTTCAAGACCCACGAGGTTCGTGCGACCGCGTTCGAACCGGAGGCCGTGTTCACCAGCAGCGGCACTACGGGTGCGGCCACCAGCCGTCACTGCGTGCGGGACCTCGCCCTTTACCGGCAGAGCTTCCGGGAGGCGTTTCGTCTTTTCTATGGCGACCCGCGCAACTACTGCATTCTCGGGCTCCTGCCTTCCTACCTCGAGCGCAGCGGATCTTCCCTGGTGTATATGGTCGACGACCTGGTGCGGCAAAGCGGGCACCCCGACTCCGGCTTCTACCTGCACGATCACGAGCGCCTCGCCGCCACCCTCCGCCGGCTGGAGGCCAACGGGCAGCGAACGCTGCTCCTCGGCGTGACCTATGCGCTGCTGGATTTTGCCCAGGCCTTCCCGGCAACGCTGAAGCACACCCTGGTGATGGAAACCGGGGGTATGAAGGGCCGCAAGCGCGAACCCGTGCGTGAAGAGCTGTATGCCGAGCTCAGGGAAGCCTTCGGCGTATCCGTCATTCACTCGGAATACGGTATGACGGAACTGCTTTCGCAGGCATATGCACTGGATGGCCGTTTCCGCACACCGCCCTGGATGCGGCTGCTGCTGCGCGACGAGACCGACCCGCTCTCCCTGCTGCCTACCGGCGGCCAGGTACGTACCGGCGCCCTCAATGTGATCGACCTCGCCAACCTGTATTCCTGCTCCTTCATCGCCACCGAGGACGTCGGGCGCTCATTCCCCGACGGCAGCTTCGGGATCCTGGGGCGCATGGACCATTCGGATGTGCGCGGCTGCAGCCTCCTGGCGGTGTGACCAAAAAGCTTTGAAATCTCGTACAGGCGGGTATTTTAGCGGGCTAAACAAGCCACATGAAAAAACAACTGCTTAGCCTCCTGCTCTCCGTGACCCTGGGTACCGCTTTCGCCCAGAACGATTACATCCGCTACGATGAAGCAACCACCCACAGCAATTTTATGGCGGTATTCCGCACGGCCATGATGACCCAGGTGATC
>CBHWDR010000648.1:0-2242 GCA_966112575.1 uncultured Chitinophagales bacterium | reverse complement strand
GTAGTCGTCCATGCCGGCGCGGAAATCGGCTTCGCCAACGGCCTTCATCCGTCTGGCCATCTGCGCGCTGTCGGGCTGGTAATAAACGGCACAGCGATCGGTGATGAATAAGGTGTCGGAGTGGGTAGCCGTTCGGTCTTTGGTTAGCGTGTTCTGATAAGGCCCGCGGGCGACTTCATTGAGTTGAGGACGCTCCGGTTTAGGACCTGGCGAGGAACAGGCGTGAAATACCAAGATGAGGACGACTGCCGATAGAGAAATGCTTGTTTTCACATGAATGATTGAAGATTTTGCTTAATCAATCCCGGATCACATCCTGCCAGGCCGAGTCTATGCGGCCGTCTTTCATCCTGAGAACCAGGTCGTAGAATGCAACGCCGAAGCCCTCTGCCGCCGACCCCGCATGGTAAATGAATGTGGGATTGCTCCCCCGGTATTTAGGTTCACCCAGCAGGGCCTTGATCTCTGCGGTGTCTTTGCCCAGCAAGCGCTTGCTCCGAATCAGGTCCCCGGTCATTGTATAGCGATCCTGGAGATCCGCTGCCCAGCGATCACTATTGAAAGGCACCTGCTCTTTTTCCGGGCGCTGTATCAGCCAGAGCATGATCCACCAGAAGAACAGGAGGCCAATTCCGAAAATGATTTTTTGGCGCATATATGGATGCGGATGAAGTCGTATTTCTATCGAGCAATATAACTATTTATATGTATATGGATTCCCTAAAGCCACCAGCCGCATCCGGACTAGCGGGTAGGGTCTTCCCTGGTCGTCCAGATTGGTGCGCTCGTAGACCTCAAAGCCTTGCTTACGATAGAAGGCAACGGCCGGTTGGTTCTGTTCATTCACATCTACCTTATTGGCCCCAAGTTTCTCGATAGCGAAGCGGATCAGCTTCTTTCCCAGGCCCTTCCCGATCACGTCGGGTTCAAGGAAGAGCATTTCGATCTTGCGATCGGCAAGGCCCATAAAGCCGAGCATCCTGCTTCCTTCCAGCAGGCAATAGACCTCCAACTCGTGAAAGTCGATGCTCCGAACCAGCACTTTAATCTCTTCGAAATCGTCCGGGCGCAGAAAATGATGCGTGGCCTGCACCGATCGCTCCCAAACGGAGAGGAGTTGATCGCGGTGCTCGTCCAAATACTTTATAACCTCCATAATCAAGTCCTGTCCTATTACTTATTGACCACGATCGTTCCTGCCACAATATCTCCTACTCTTTTTCGATCCCGATGGTAGGAGGAAACGATTACACCCACCACTCCGAAAGCCGGGAGCCAGTCGATTAGGTCGAAGGCGTGCCGAATCAAGCATTGAAGGAAGGTAGCTTTTCTATGATCCGCAGAAAGAACCTGAACCCGCATTAGCTTTTTACCCAAGGTTTGCCCAAGCCAAGCTTCGGGACCAACGATCAATAGAAGCCAGAACAGAAAGCAGGCAAACCAATTGGGATTGATCACTTCGAACCCAAAGCCGATTCCCCTATCACTCGATCCGAACCAGCCTCCATAGAAGAGTGCAAGGAGTAGAAAATAAGCGAGGTAGTCAATGGCGATACCAAATACCCGTACATGCCTGGGCGCGATCACCGGCCCCGCTTCCTGACCTTCAAAAAGTTCATTCATCTTATATTCATTTCTGCTTCCAGGCTTTGAAGGAAACCGAATCGCCGATCAAAAACTGCATCAGGTCTTCACCGATAACAAATGACCCGGTATAGATGGCTTTTGTCCTCCGGGACAATTCCTCTTCCTTCCTGCCATAAAGCTTCACAATATGCGAATAGACGGCCAGCCCGGGCCTTACTTCTTTAAATATTTTCGCTGCCTGCTCCACGGTTGTATGGTGAGCCAACACGGGATACTTCGGGTCCGACTTGCTTAAACTGTCTGGCGCAACCACGACCTCATGCACCAGCAGGTCGCTGCCCTTTGCAAAAGCAATGAGGTTCTCCGAGTACCGGGTATCGCCAGACAAGACGACTACATGTCCCTTATATTCGATCCGGTAACCAAAAGCAGGAATGTGGGGATGGTGATCAACACTGAAGGCGATCACCGTTACGCCATTCTTTTCATACACTTTACCTTGCCTAACCTCTGTCGCCTTGAGCCTGGCACCCTCCGCAACCTTCCTGTCGTCGGATACCCGAATGCCGATATCAAATGTGAAGGCTTTCTGCAGGTGGTCGGCCATGCCCCGGGTGCCGGGCGTCTACGCCTGCGCGGACGGATGGGTCATCAT
>CBHWDR010000647.1:0-2243 GCA_966112575.1 uncultured Chitinophagales bacterium | reverse complement strand
GAAACAGTTCTTCAGCAAGGTGCGCAGCTACAACTCCACCGGTGTGGAGGTGATGAGCACCTACTGGCATTTTGTAGACGTCCTTTGGCTGTACCTGCTGATCTTTTTTATCTGGATCGGCTGATCGATACTGAGTAAACGAAAAACTGAGATAAATAGGAGGGCAGGTTGCAAAACCGGCTCCACTACAAACTAGAAACCTGATTATGGCAACAACTGCTGTCGCAACTACAACAAAGACCAACTGGTGGAACGGGGGTAAGAGCCCGTTCAACCTGGAGTACGGAAAGCTGATGATGTGGTACTTCCTCATGAGTGACGCTTTCACGTTCGGCGCCTTCCTGATCTCCTATGGTACGATCCGCTTTTCGCAGAACTTCTGGCCCGATCCCAACGTGGTGTTCAACGCCTTCCCCGGCGCCGGACACGCGAACCTGCCCCTGGCCTTCGTGTCGGTGATGACCTTTATCCTCATCATCTCCTCGGTGACCATGGTACTGGCCGTTCACGCCGGACACAACAACGACAAGAAAGGCGTGATCAAATGGCTGGGCTGGACGATCGTCGGCGGACTCGCCTTCCTTGGCTGCCAGGCCTGGGAATGGCATCACCTCATCACCGGCGAGCATGCGGTGCTGATGAATGGCCACCTGGAAGTGATCGGACAAACCACCAAGATCAACCCCTGGGGTCATGTGATCGAGAACACCAGCCAGCTCCAGCAGGCCCTCGCCGCCACTACCGACCACAATACCCTGGTATCGCTGGCGGGCATGCATGGGCATGAATTCACCCACGAGCAACTTGGCGCCATGTCGAACGCCGAGCTGATGAAGCATATCAACCTGGCCGAGCTGCATGTTCGGGAAACCGGACCGGTAGCCTTCGGCGGCTTCTTCTACGGCATCACCGGCTTCCATGGCTTCCACGTATTCTCCGGTGTGATCATCAACATCGTGATGCTGGTGATGGCCCAGAAAAACGTATTTGCTAACCGCGGACACTACCTGATGATCGAGAAGGCCGGCCTCTACTGGCACTTTGTAGACTTGGTGTGGGTATTCGTGTTCCTCTGTTTTTATCTAATCTAATCAACCGAAGCAAAATGGATCAACATAGCATGTCCTCCGAAGTAACGTTCCATCATCATACCGATGACGCCTCCTTCCGCGCGAAGGTGCGCAAGACCACGATTCTGCTCTCGGTGATCACCATCATTGAACTGGCGATCGGTCTTATCCTGTACAACATGCACAAGGGAGCAGAGCCGAATGCCCTGCTGGTGCTGATGTTCAAGGGCGCGGTTTGTATCCTAACCCTGGCAAAGGCCTTCTACATCGTTGCGGTGTTCATGCACCTCGGCGACGAGATCCGCAATATGATCATGACGATCGTAGTGCCCCTGATGCTCTTTATCTGGTTCATCGGCGCCTTCCTCTGGGACGGCAACTCCTACCGTACGCTGCGTAACCGCTACGACAAGTACCACCAGGAGAAGACCCTTGACCGCGAGCCGAAGAAGGGTGATACGACGATCCACCCCCTCGGATAAGATGGATGAACGAAATTGGAAGCCGCTCGTAAGAGCGGCTTTTTGTTACCGCAGATTGCCCGGATTCAAAGGATTTCGCAGATGAATACCTATTAAGGGATTTGCTTGCATCGCGAATGCCAACCCGGCAATACCTTTGCGGCCGAAAGGGCGATGGTGCCTGGTTTCTCAATCAGCGGAATCAGATCCATCAGCGCCATCTGCATTATGAATACAAAAGCACTTTACGGACTGCTCATCGCGGTTTTGCTGCCCATCTTCGGCTACCTCTTCATGAAGGTCCGGGGGAACAATGCGGTGGTGATCCCCCGGCATTATATCTGGGATTCGGTGACCACGACCACAAAGAATGGCAAGGTGTACACCGATACGGTCTGGCATACCGTCCCCAATTTCGAGCTCACCAACCAGATGGGGGAGAAAGTAAGCTTCGACGACATCTACCGCATCACCGAGAAGGGCGACACGCAGGGCAAAGTGGTGGTAGCCGATTTTTTCTTTACCCATTGTCCGAATATCTGCCCGCCCATGACCCGCGCCATGAAAATGCTGCAGGATGGGATCAAGAGCAACGATAAAGTGGGCAACCGCGAGGCAAATTTCATTCATTTCCTCTCCTTCAGCATCGACCCCGAGCGCGACTCCGTAGCCGCGATCCGGCGCTGGTCAGACCGCTTCCAGGTGAATGCCC
>CBHWDR010000646.1:0-2249 GCA_966112575.1 uncultured Chitinophagales bacterium | reverse complement strand
GCGACCGGGTATAGATCAGAAATGGTATGGCCTATGTCAACAACCGTCTGATTGACGACAAGTTAAGCCTTAAGAAAACCTATCTCATCCAAAAAGAAGATTTAGGAAAGATCGCGGATCTATCGAACGTTCAACCGGTATCGGAAAACGAGGCATTGATCGATACCACGGAACAGTTTCTTCGAGACTTGGGTGTACGATTTCAACTCGACACGATCAACCGCATCGGTCCAATGGAAGATATCTGGAAAGTTTGGAAACAGCCCTGGACCATGGACAACTTTAGGCCCGTGACGGTCCCGCCCGGAATGTACTTCGTGCTGGGCGACAATCGCCACGGGGCTTCCGACTCCCGGTTCCGCGGCTTTATCGCGCGCGACAGCCTCGTTGGAGTGGTGCATATCCGGAAATAGGACTACACTTACTCATCAACGATCAGTCATCCACACTGATCACTCATCACTCATCACTGATCACCCTAATGCTGCTGCAGGAGGTACCGCTCCAGTGCTTCCTCTGCCTGCTTCCTGATATCCTGCGGAAGCAGGTCCTGGTCCACCCAGGCATCATGCTCGCGGCGGAAGGAGAAGGTCTTGAAGGCCGACTGATCGGCTTCCGACACGAAGGTGTACTTCTCATCCGCGAAGATCACGCGGTAGTTGATGTTCTGATTGTTTACGGCAATATTGGTAGCGAAGAGATCTTCCATAATGATCGTTTCCCATGCGCGGTTCAATTATCGTGCTAATCAGGGGAGAGCTAACTGTGGCTCTTATAAATCAACTTTCCCAACTGGCTTGAACTCCGGCGAACTTGCAAAGGCAATCCTCGTATTGCTCATTTCCTCCTGTAGCGATTTTTCCTTTTCCACCTTTTTGCTTGCCCAAAAAGGTGGAGCCCCCTTCGCGATGCTCAGGGCAGGCGCCAGGGCCCCGCCGATGAACGGGACATCGGCGGACTACACCCTTGGGCTGGATGCTGCTCGCTTCGCTGGGGCTTTGTGTAGGCCGGCTCCGTAGTTAAAGAGATT
The DNA here is from genome assembly GCA_966112575.1 of uncultured Chitinophagales bacterium. Taxonomy (GTDB): domain Bacteria; phylum Bacteroidota; class Bacteroidia; order Chitinophagales; family Chitinophagaceae; genus Flavisolibacter. Next base: position 1,219 of record CBHWDR010000646.1, on the reverse strand, counting down.
TCCATCCGTGCCATCCTCCTAATCCTTCTCTCATCCGTGATTCTAAAAAGAAATCCCGACGATGGTCGGGACCTCTACATTAATTATTCACTATTCAATATTCTTTATTCCTTGTTCTCTACTCTTTATTTCATCACCCCCCGGCCGTTTCGCCGGTTGGCGTCTGCAGGAGCTGCATCAGCTGGTCGAGCTTGGGGGCAAGGATGATCTCGGTGCGGCGATTGCGCTGCCGTCCTTCGGGCGTGGTGTTGTCGGCAACCGGCTCGTATTTGCTGCGCCCCGAAGCCGTGACGCGCACCGGGTCTACCTTGTAGGCATCGGAAAGGATGCGCACGATGGCGGTGGAGCGTGCCGTACTGAGCGCCCAGTTGTCTTCGTATTTGCCCCGGATGGGAACAGAATCGGTATGGCCTTCCACGACCACATTGATATCGGGGTTGTTATTGAGGGCCTGGGCCAGGGTGCCGAGGGCTTCCTTGCCGCGCGGGTTGACCACGGCGCTGCCCGAAGGAAAGAGCAGGTTCTCCTGCAGGCTCACGTACACTTTTCCATTCTTGGTGAACACCGTGAGCTCGCTCGAGTTGAAACCCCGCAGTGCCTCGGCCATCTTCGTACGAAGCGCTTCCACGGCTTCCCGCTGCTGGTTGAGGAGGCGGCGCAACTCCCAGAGGCGCTGCTGCTCGGCCTCGAGTTGCTTCTGCGTCATATTGGCCGTGCCCGAGGCCTGCGCCGCCGCTTTCATCGCGTCGTCGATCTGCTTCACCAGCCGCGCATTGTCGGTCTGCAGCCTTTCGATATCCCCCTTAAGCTGGGTGATGGACTGGCTCAGCTCCGTATTCCGGGCCATCAGGCCCTGCTCCCGGTCGAGCGCCGCCTGGTATTTTTTCTGCGAGATACAGGAGGTGAACAGCGTGCCGCAGGCAAGGATCAGAAGAAGATTTCTCATGTTTGCTGTTTTGCTGCAGAGCCGAAAAAACCGTGCCCTACCTCACCCCCGACCCCTCTCCAAAGGAGAGGGGAGTAAATACTCTTTTCAACTCAGCTTGTTCCCGCAAACTCGCGAACTTCGCAAACCCCGCGAACTCTTGAACTTTTGAACTTTTAAACTCTTGAACACCTTATGCATATCAACTTCGAATTCAAAGCACGCAGCAATCGCATTGCGGAGCAGGAAGCCATCCTGCAGGAACTGAACCCGCGGTTCGTTGGGCTCGACCAC
>CBHWDR010000645.1:0-2274 GCA_966112575.1 uncultured Chitinophagales bacterium | reverse complement strand
GGTGACGAGCTGTTCGGCGGCTATGTGCGGTATACCGAATACCTAAGCCGTTGGGAACAGGTGCGCAATAAGGGCAGCATCGGCAAAGCCGTCTTCGCCGCCGCCGGCGCGGTTGCACCCAAACCGGGCGCCTATCGCTTCAACCGCTTCACCGACATCCTGGAGAAAAAAGACTTCATCCATTTCTACCAGACCATCATCCGTTCCAGCGCCGTTCGCGAGCTTAAGGAAGTATTCCCCCGCTACCGCGAACCACTTACCGAACCACAGCAGGGCGAGTGGCTGAACCAGATGTGTGAATGGGATTTCAACCACTACATGGCCGATGATATCCTGGTGAAGGTGGACCGGGCCACGATGTACCACAGCATCGAGGGGCGCGAGCCTTTCCTCGACCACCGCCTGGTGGAGTTTGCCGCCCAGCTTCCGCTGGAGTACAAGATCCGCAACGGGCAGACCAAGTACATCCTCAAGAAATTACTCGGGCGTTACCTGCCCAAAGAGCTGTACGACCTCCCGAAGCGCGGCTTCGGCGCACCGATCCAGCTTTGGATCAAGGAATATTACAAGCAGCATTTGAAAGAGGTGTTCGCCGAGAATGCAAATCCCTACCTCGACAAACGTGCCGTGAATGCCATGATCGAGCGTTACCAGCAAGGCCGGAAGGTGAACCTGGTGCTGCTCTGGTATCTCTATAGCTTCACCCGCTGGTACAACCAGTGGATCACGAAGTGAATCTTAACACCAAGGACCCTGCGCGGCAGGTAGCAAAGCGTAGCTTTAACCTGCAAGCCGTTATATGAAAAACCTCATTCTATCCTTATTCTTGCTTGCCGGTGTCTTCACCGGTAATGCGGCGGACAACGATCCCTGGTATGGACGTTCGATCATCGCCGATGAGCAACTGCGCGCCTTACCGGAGATCGATGCTGCCCTGCAGGACCTGCGCGCTTCGCTCGAGAAGGCAACAGGTCGGGGCTTTTCCCTTCGCTATGCCTCCGCACCCGATGCTGCCGGTATCAACGTATTTCCCATCGCTGCACTGAAGGGGAACGAGCGCTTGGCCGCCCAGCTTTCCGAAAAAGGCCCGGAAGCGATCGCCCTGCAGGAAGCGCCCGCGAGGCTGCTGATCACGGGCAGAAGCCCGAAGGCGGTGGTGCACGCGATCTATACTTACCTCGATGGCCTTGGCTTCCGCTGGTATTTTCCGGGCGCGCTCTGGTCGCATGTACCTCGTCTTAATTCGATCCATCCCGCAGGATCCCTGGTGGCTGCGCCGTTTTTCCGCGCACGGGTCATTGCCGGAACGGGCGGCATCGTTCCGATCCCTTCGCTCGATCCCAAACAACTCCTCGGACAATCCTGGGACCAGTGGCGGGCGAGAAATCGTTTCGGTAGCGAGTTTGATCTGAAGGGCCATTATGGTGAATGGTTCAATGTGCAGCATCGTAAGGAGCTCGAGGCCCGGCCTGAATTCCTTGCCCAGGTGAAGGGCAAACGCGTTGCCTTGAGCGAGCTGGCAAAATGGTGTATCTCCAACCCGGCCTTCCGGCAGCTCTATATTTCCGACCGCCTGAAAGAAGCGGCCCAACTTCTGGCCAGGCGTACCTATCCCGGAGAACCCTTCTCCGTGACCGTGGATCCCAGCGATGGCGGCGGCGACTGCGAATGTGCGGCCTGCGCGAAAATCGGCAGCCCGAGCGAACGGACCTTCTTTCTGGCAAGCGAAACGGCGAAGGCGCTGGCAGCACTGGGGAAAGGGGTTTATGCCAATCTTTACGCCTATAATACCCACGCCGATCCTCCATCCCTCAAGCTGCCATCAAACCTGGTGGTGCAGGTGATCCCTTACGCTTTTCAGTCGTACGGCACGCCCGACCAGATGATCAGCGACTGGAGAAAGAAGACCCCGAACCTGTTTATCTATGATTATTACGGCCTGGCCGACTGGCATTATGATCTGCCGCTGAGCGGCCGATGGAGCACGGATACGCTCATCGCCCATATGAAGTTCTGGGCTGGCAAGGGGATCCAGGGCTTCAACCTGGAAACTGCCTATGCCATTGGCAGCGCCGCGCCGGGACTTTACCTGGCATCCCGCTACGGCTGGAAAGGCAGCCTTGACCTGAATCAGGAGAAGGAGCGCCTGTGTCGCGACCTCTTCGGAAGCGGCTGGCAAATCGCAGTTGCTTACTTCGCCTCGATGGATCGCGAATTCAGGGGCATCAACGATGTCGTTTACCTGATGCACCAGCTGGAAGGCGCCCGCCAGCG
>CBHWDR010000644.1:0-2275 GCA_966112575.1 uncultured Chitinophagales bacterium | reverse complement strand
GATGTACTGCTCCATGAAATCATAGACCCAGATATCCGTCTGTTCGGTCCAGCCGCTGACCGTGATCTTCTCCCCTTTCACGTCGGCACCGAGTATGAACTGCTCCGCGCCAAAGGTGGTCAGCCATTGCGAAAAAAGCGCAGCATCACGAACGGCAATGCTGCCGACGGTTGCCCAGCCGGCGCCCGAGTCGAGCACGATGCGCACATCCTGCTCGGTTTTTATACCGCCTCCGAAATCGATCCGGAGGCTGGTCTTGCCGGCGAGGGTCTCGACCACCTTCCAGTTGCGCACGGCGCCAGCCTTTGCTCCATCGAGGTCCACCAGGTGAAGCCGAATCAGTCCGGCGTCCTCGAAGGCTTTGGCCACTTCGAGCGGGTGTTCGTTGTACACGGTTTTTTGGTTGTAATCGCCGTGCGTCAGCCGTACGCATTTGCCGTCAATAATATCGATCGCGGGTATAAGCTCCATCAGAGGTCGAGGAAGTTTTGAATGATCCGGTCGCCTGCCTCCGCACTTTTCTCGGTGTGGAACTGGACGCCGTAAAAATTGTCTTTGCGGATCGCGGCAGCATAGGCAGGTCCGTACGTGCAGCGAGCGATGGTGTAGGCACTGTCTTCCGCATAAAAACTGTGTACATTATAGATCCAAGTTTGCTCGGGAATGTTCCGAAATAAGCCGGTCTGCAGGTCCTGGATCGTATTCCAGCCCATTTGCGGAACCTTCAGCTTTTCGCCATTCCAGGCCGAGGGAAACCGGCGCACTGCAACCGGAACGATGCCGAGACAATCGGTATCGTTCTCCTCTGAATGTCGGCAGAGCAGCTGCATGCCCACGCAGATGCCAAGCACTGGTTGCCACAAACCCGGGATGACCTGGTCCAGCCCGTTGGCACGGAGGCTGGCCATGGCCGTGCTGGCCTCACCCACGCCCGGGAAGATCACCTTGTCGGCGGCACGGATCTGTTCCGGGTCGTCCGTCACCACGCCTTTGACGCCCAGCCTTTCCAGGGCATTGATCACCGACTGGATGTTGCCGGCGTTGTATTTAATGATCGTGAGGTTCATGTTGTCCAATTCATATCTGGTTCGCGAAGTTCGCGAGTTTGCGAAGTTCAAGAGTTCCAATGTTCAAAAGTTTAAGAGTTGCCTGGTTCTAACATTTGAACTTTTGAACCGTTGAACTTTTAAACGGTAACTCAGAGGTAGCTCACCGGAGCCTTCGCCATCTGGCGGGCTTCATCTACACCTCCTTACCCAGTACTTCTCCCAGGAACTTCTTTGTTGCAACGCGTACGTCCGGCTCCTTCTCCAGGGCCTGGATATAGGCACTGCCGATGATGGCCCCGTTGCTGTAGCGCGCGGCCGCATCGAAGCTTTGCCGGTCGCGGATCCCGAAGCCTACCAGCAGGGGATTGCGCAGGTTCATGGATTGCAGCCGCTTCAGGTAGCCTTCCACGGGTGTAAAATCTTTATCGGAACCGGTCAGGGAAGAAGAGCTCACGGCATACAGGAAGCCATTGCTCAGGCCATCCAGCTGCCGCACGCGTTCTTCCGCGGTTTCCGGGGTCACAAGGAAGATGAAATCCAGCCCGTGCTGCTCTACGATCGCACGATAGTGGCGCTCATAGGCCGGTGCAGGGATGTCGGGAATGATGAGGCCATCCACGCCAACTTCCGCGGCCTTTGCGCAGAAGGCGTCAAAGCCATATTGCAGCAACGGGTTGAGATAACCCATCAGCACTACGGGTACATGGATCCTGCCGCGAAATCCTTCGAGCTGTTCGAAGAGTTTGCCGATGGTCATGCCATTGCGCAGGGCCCTGCTTCCGCTCGCCTGGATCACCGGGCCGTCGGCCAGCGGGTCGCTGTAGGGCATGCCTAACTCGATGAGGTCAGCGCCTTCATCCTGCAAGGCCTGCATCACCTCCAGTGTGCTATCCAATTCGGGAAAGCCGGCCGTGCAATAGACGTTCAGCACCCGCTCTTTCTTCTTATCGAACAAATCGTTGATCCGGCTCATTATCTGCTGGTATGTACCTGGCTGACCATTCCGTCGAGAGAGAGGTAATGGTATTCAGGATAAGTATTGATGTCTAATGTGATCTTGTAGGGTGTGGTCTTGCCACCCGACTTCTGTGTGGTCACCACCACGGTATCGCCTTTCCGCTCCACGGCATAATTGCCCGAATACGCAGCATCAAGGCAGGTTTCATAAACGAAGCGGTCGCCGGCGGTATTGGCCGTCACGGAGAACTGCTGGCTGATCGTGCTGC
>CBHWDR010000643.1:0-2277 GCA_966112575.1 uncultured Chitinophagales bacterium | reverse complement strand
GGCAACACAGCCCGGCTTAAAGCGAGCGGAAACCCTTATCCAGCGGGGCTTTGCGTAATCTCTGCCACAATTCCTTAAATTCGTTGTCATTAAAACTATCAACCTATGGGATTACTCAATCAAAACAATAAAAAGGGCGATAAGAAAACGACGGGCAAAGCAGGCAAGGCTGGACCGGCTCAGTCGAAATTTATTCCCAAAGGAACCAAAGCCTCTGGCGGCGGCCCGGTGATGAAAAAGACCATGACCGGTGGCTCCCAGCGCGGCAGCTAAACCTTCCGAATTTTTGAACGCCCCGTCATCCGGGGCTTTTTTTTGCCCAGTCGGTTTGACATCCGCGCAATCCTTTCATCCATTAAATCCGTGATCCTCTGCGTAATCCCTCCAATCAGCGTAATCCCCATTAAAAAAAACGCGGCCGGAGGCCGCGCGTATGGTCAGGGGGATTGCTTGTCGCAGGTCAGGGAATCAGCTCCGGGTAAGGACATTGCCATTCGGGATCTGCACCACCGGCTTCGAAGGCGCGATCATAAAAGTGCTGGCCGGTTGGGTGCTGCCGGCTGCAGGCTGCTCAATGAGCAGGGTGCCCGGCATCAGGTCCTCGATGCCCGTTGTCAGGCGGGGCTTCATCAGGAAGGTAGCCGGGATCAGCGCGATCAGGGCAAAGCCCAGTCCGCGGAGGGTATAGAGGGCGATCAGATACAGGCTATCGTTCTTCATGCCGCAAAGATGGCCTGAGAATTCGGGATTTGCGGCTTTTAAGTGAATGAACTGCGGTTTTTTGCGGTTGAATTGTCGCATTCCTTCGGGAAGGGATTTTGGACTGTCGGATTTTTACAGGCAGTTATTCGGTAATTTACCCATCCAACCGACACATATGCCTGAAGAACAGAATATCCAGGGCAGCAGCCGGCGGAGCTTCCTGAAGCGATCCACCGCCCTGGCTGCCATCACTCTAACGCCCGGCCCCCTGCTCAAAGCTGCCGAAAACGGGCTCGATGAGCAGGCGGCCACCTATTTTGAAAAAGCGCCCCTCCAGCTGCAGGTCAACGGCAAGGCCTATAACCTCACCGTTGAGCCCCGCGTAACCCTGCTCGACCTGCTGCGCGAGCAGCTGCACCTCACCGGCACCAAGAAGGGCTGCGACCACGGACAATGCGGCGCCTGCACCGTGCATGTGAACGGACAGCGGGTACTTTCCTGCCTGAGCCTGGCGGTGATGCAGCAGGGGAAAGAGGTGACCACGATAGAAGGGCTTGCTAAAGGCGAGGAGCTGCACCCCATGCAGGAGGCATTCATCCGGCACGATGGATTCCAGTGCGGCTATTGCACACCAGGACAGATCATGTCGGCCGTGGCCTGCGTACGCGAAGGGCATGCCGATACCCCCGAGGCAGTTCGCGAGTACATGAGCGGAAATATCTGCCGCTGCGGTGCCTATTCCAATATCGTGGATGCGATCATGGATGCTAAAGAAAAAGGAGGGGACCGATGATCGCTTTCGATTATATCCGGGCAGCTACCACCACGAATGCCGTGGAAGCCCTTGCAAAAAATAAAAATGCCCGTGTCATCGCCGGTGGCACCAACCTGGTGGACCTGATGAAAAAAGGCGTGCAGCATCCCGAGCGCCTCGTTGACATCAACGGCCTTGACCTGCGGGCCATCACGGGTGATGCAAAAGGATTACGCATTGGCGCGCTTGCGCTGAACAGCGCCGTAGCCGAACATGCACTGGTGAAGCAGCACTACCCGCTGATCGCACAGGCGATCAATGCCGGCGCTTCGGCCCAGATCCGCAACATGGCCACCACGGGTGGCAACCTGCTGCAACGCACCCGCTGTCCTTATTTCAACGAAACGAAACTGCCGTGCAACAAGCGCGAGCCCGGCTCGGGCTGCAGCGCCCTGCAGGGCTTCAACCGCATGCATGCCATCTTCGGCGCTTCTGAGCAGTGCATCGCGGTGCATCCTTCGGATTTTGCCGTTTCGCTGGCCGCTTACAATGCCTCCGTGGTGACCGAGGGCCCCAAGGGTTTCAAGGGTCGGATGGCCACGCCGATCCAGGATCTCTATCGTCTGCCCGGCAACACGCCTCAGCTCGACACCAACCTGAAGCCGAATGAACTGATCGTGGAAGTGAGCCTGCCGGCCCTGCCATCTGCCCAAACGCATTACCTCAAAATCCGCGACCGGGCTTCCTATGCTTTTGCCCTAGTGTCGGTAGCCGCGGTAACGCCCCTGGTGAGCCGGGGTGGCAAGCAGGTATTGCAGGAT
>CBHWDR010000642.1:0-2278 GCA_966112575.1 uncultured Chitinophagales bacterium | reverse complement strand
GCTGGAAGACCTGCCGGTAGAGCTGCTGAAGCAGGCAAAGATCCACGGCTTCTCCGATGAGCAGATCGCCCGCATCACGAAGGACGGCTCGGAAGAAGAAGTATACGAGAAGCGCAAGGCTGCCGGCATCACCCGCGTGTACAAGATGGTGGATACCTGCTCGGCTGAGTTCGAAGCCAAGACCCCTTATTTCTACTCGACCTTCGAAGAAGGACACCATAACGAAAGCAAGGTTACCGACAAGAAGAAGATCATCGTGCTCGGTTCGGGCCCCAACCGCATCGGCCAGGGCATCGAGTTCGACTACTGCTGCGTGCACGGCCTGCTGGCGATCAAGGAATGCGGTTACGAGGCCATCATGGTCAACTGCAACCCCGAGACCGTGTCCACCGACTTCGATATGGCGGATAAGCTCTACTTCGAGCCGGTTTACTGGGAGCACCTCTGGGAAATCATCGAGCATGGGAAGCCCGAAGGCGTGATCGTGCAGCTGGGCGGGCAAACGGCCCTGAAGCTGGCCGAGCGCCTGCACAACAAAGGCATCCGCATCATCGGCACTTCCTACGACAACATGGATATCGCCGAAGACCGCGGCCGCTTCTCGGATATGCTGAAGCAACTGGATATCCCTTACCCGGAATATGGAACAGCACACGACGTGGATGAAGCCATCGTTGTGGCAAAGCGCGTCGGCTACCCGGTGCTGGTGCGCCCGAGCTATGTACTCGGCGGTCAGCGCATGCGGATCGTGATCAACGACGATGAGGTGGAGAAGGCCGTGATCTCCCTGCTGAAGCATATCCCCGGCAACAAGATCCTCATCGACCACTTCCTCGACCGCTGCCAGGAAGCCGAGATCGACGGCATCTTCGACGGAACCGACTTCCATGTGATGGGAGTGATGGAGCACATCGAGCCGGCCGGTATCCATTCCGGAGATTCGAATGCCGTGCTTCCCGCCTTCAACCTTACCCCGCTGGTGGTGACCACGATGGAGCATTATGCCGAGAAGATCGCGCGTGCCCTCGACATCCGCGGACTGATCAACATCCAGTTCGCCATCAAGGACGGCAAGGTATACGTGATCGAAGCCAACCCCCGTGCTTCGCGCACCACGCCCTTCATCGCGAAAGCCTATGGTATTCCCTACCTCAACGTGGCTACCAAGGTGATGATGGGTGAAGCGAAGCTGAAGGAATTCAAGTTTGAGAAGAAGCTGAAGGGCTTTGCGATCAAGGAGCCGGTGTTCTCGTTCAACAAGTTCCCCGGCGTGAACAAGGAGCTCGGGCCCGAGATGAAGAGCACGGGTGAAGCCATCCGCTTTATCAAGGACCTGCGCGATCCCTACTTCCGGCAGCTGTACAAGGATCGGAGCATGTACCTGAGTAAGTAGGCAATAGCCCGCTTTCGCCAAGGCTTCAGCGGACGAGGGCAGTAGGCAATCGTGAATGGTGAATAGTGAATTGAAAGCGGCCCGAGGGCCGCTTTTTTTCATGCGATCCGCGTAGTTTTAGAGCAGACCTCAAAGATGTTCTGATGAACCGTGAAATCTTACTCATTGCCGAGCAGATCAAGGAAGTCTATGAAGGCGATCCCTGGTTCGGCCGCAGTGTTCGCGAATTGCTCCACGAGGTGCCGGAAGAACAGGCATTCGAGCAGCTCAACGGGCAGCATTCGATCGTGGAGCTCCTCTGGCATATGATCACGTGGAAGCAATTCGTGCTGGCGCGCCTGCGGAAGGACGAAACGCACAACCTGCACTTCTACGAAGGCATCGACTGGCGCGACATCGACCCGGCCGATCGAAAAGCCTGGAAAGAAGGTCTGGAACTTTTCGACCAGTTGCACCGCGAGCTGGTGGACGTGGTACAGCAGCAAACCGATGACCTCCTGCCCCTGCGGGTGCCCGAGCGGCTTTACGACTACCGCAAGCTGCTTTACGGCATCCTCGAGCACGATGTCTACCACGCCGGCCAGATCGCCTATATCGTTAAGGTGCTGCGCGCCTGAGGCCTGGGAGCAACCACGAAGACACAAAGGTTACGAAGAAGCACCAAGCTCCTTTTACCTGTATGCAATCTGTTCTAGCGAGCAGCCCCCGGCGTATAGCGACCCATCTGCGAAATCCCTACGCAAATCGACTGGAGCAAACGATGTCATAAAAAAGAAAACAGGCTTCAAAGCCTGTCTGCATCTGCGTCATCCCCGTAAAATAAAAGGCCCGCCCTAAAAAGAGCCGGCCGTTGCTAACCTATGAAAAACACCAGATTCAAATATA
>CBHWDR010000641.1:0-2279 GCA_966112575.1 uncultured Chitinophagales bacterium | reverse complement strand
GTTTAGAGTTATCCGAGCTACTCCACCTATCTTCTCTACACCCTTCAAACTTAACACTTTCCCGCCCCCTTCCTGCTAATTTCCTTAGTATCTTTCCTTTCTTTCAGCCTATGAACCAACGCATTACCGAAAAGCTGTCCATCCTCGCCGATGCCGCCAAGTACGATGTCTCCTGCTCCTCCTCCGGTTCCAAACGGAAGAATGAGAACAAGGGCCTGGGCAACGCCGAAGGCATGGGCATCTGCCACGCCTATACCGAGGACGGGCGCTGCGTCTCCCTGCTCAAGATCCTCCTCACCAACCACTGCATCTTCGACTGCGCCTACTGCGTCAGCCGAAAGAGCAACGACATTAAACGCGCTGCCTTTACCGTGGAAGAAGTAGTGGACCTCACCATCAACTTCTACCGCCGCAACTATATCGAAGGCCTCTTTCTCTCCTCGGGCATCTTCAGCAGTCCCGACCACACGATGGAGCGCCTGGTGCGCATCGCCAAAAAACTGCGTACCGAGCACAAGTTCAACGGCTATATCCATCTCAAGACGATCCCCGGCGCCTCCGATGACCTCATCCGCGAAGCCGGCCTTTATGCCGACCGCCTGTCCGTGAACATCGAGATGCCCACCGAGCAAAGCCTCAAGCTCCTCGCCCCCGACAAAAGCCAGGCCTCCGTGCTCAAGCCCATGGCCTTCCTCAAGACCGAGATCGAGCAGCGCAAGGAAGAACGCAAGACCTCGAAAAACGCGCCCCTCTTCGCACCGGCCGGACAGAGCACGCAGATGGTGATCGGCGCCACACCCGAGAACGACCACCAGATCCTCACCCTTTCGCAGAATTTCTATGACAAGCTCCACCTGAAGCGGGTCTATTATTCGGGCTACATTCCCATCTCCAACGACAACCGCCTCCCGGCCATCGGCACCCCCGTGCCCATGGTGCGCGAGAACCGCCTCTACCAGGCCGACTGGCTGCTCCGCTTCTACGGCTTCAAGGCCGAAGAGCTGCTTTCGCCCCTCGACCCCTTCCTCGACATGCAGATCGACCCCAAGCTCTCCTGGGCCCTGCGCAACCTCCACCAGTTCCCGCTCGACATCAACACGGCCGACCTCGAGCTCATTCGCCGCGTGCCCGGTATCGGCCTGAAATCGGCCCAGAAGATCTGGGAGGCGCGCAAGTTCACGAAGCTCACCTGGGACCACCTGAAGAAATTCAACATCGCCGGCAACCGCGCCCGATACTTCCTTTCGCTGCGCACGGAAAACATGCCCCGCCGCGACTTCACCCCCGACCAGATCCGCAACTTCATCGTAAGCGGGTCCGTGTCGAAGTACGCGGCCAACCACTCACCCCAAATGGCCCTGTTCTGATGCAGACGGTGCTCTACGACGGCTCCTTTGCCCACTTCCTCTGCGCCGTATTCGATGTGTACGAATACCGCTATGCCGATGCCGAGATCGTAAAGGAATCGGCTTTCCTCGGCAACATGTTCGCGTCACCGCACCGCGCGGTTTCCGAGCGCGCACACTCCGACCGCGTCTGGCGCGGGCTGGAAAAGAAGCTGAGCCGCGAAGCCCTGGATGACCTCTACCGCTGCTTCCTCTCCGAGCTGCCGGGCATGGAAAACACGCTCCTGCGCTACATCCGGCATGTCTTCGCTTCCAGCCACGCCGTGGAGACCGACTTTGCGCATGAGGCGGTGATCACCGTGGTGCAAACCTCCCGGAAGGTCTGGCGCGAGAAACACCGCATGGAAGCCTTTGTGCGCTTCCAGCAGGCTGCCGACGGCCTCTTCTTCGCCCTCGTAGAGCCTGACCACAACGTGCTGCCCCTTATCGCCGACCATTTCGCCTCCCGCTACGCCGACCAGCACTGGCTGATCTACGACCAACGCAGGAATTATGGGATCCATTACAATGGAGAAACGGTCCAGGATGTACAGCTTTCCTTCTCCGAGCGGGCGGGTGGCGGTAAAGACGTGATCGCCGTTTACGATGAGCAGGAAGAAGCCTACCAGCAGCTCTGGCAGCAATACTTTAAAAGTGTGAATATCGCGGCGCGGAAGAACACGAAGCTGCACCTCCAACACATGCCCCGGCGCTACGGGAAGTACCTCCCCGAAAAGCGGCCGGCACCCTGATCCTGCAAGCTCTGCAGTAGCTCGTCTATCGATTTCCGGTCTTCACCCGGCGTGATGAGTAGGTGAACAAAATGAACTGTGAAATCCGGAAAAAACAGGGTCAATTTGGGTAGATTTACAGTAAACATTATCCAACGATTCT
>CBHWDR010000640.1:0-2281 GCA_966112575.1 uncultured Chitinophagales bacterium | reverse complement strand
TCCTGCTGTCCGCCAACGGCATGGATCACCGATCCGGAGCCGAGGAAGAGCAGGGCTTTGAAGAAGGCGTGGGTCATCACGTGGAAGACGGCTGCCGAGTAGGCGCCGCAACCGAGGGCGAGGAACATATAACCGAGCTGGCTCACCGTGGAGTAGGCCAGCACTTTCTTGATATCATTCTGCCGGATCGCGATGGTGGCGGCCAGGAGGGCCGTGGCAGCGCCGATGATGGCGATGATGTTCATCGTGGTCTGCGCCGAGGGGAGGGAGTAAAAGAAATTACTGCGGGCGATCATGTAGATGCCGGCGGTGACCATCGTAGCCGCATGGATCAGGGCCGACACGGGTGTGGGACCGGCCATGGCATCGGGCAGCCAGGTGTAGAGCGGGATCTGCGCGCTCTTGCCGGTGGCGCCGAGGAAGAGCAGCAGGGTGATGCCGAGGATATCGCCGGCAGAGAATTTGGACATGATGTCCATGGCGGCCAGCTCGCCATAGCTGACGGTGTTCACCTTGGCGATGATCCAGAAGATGGCGAGCAGGAAGCCCAGGTCGCCGATGCGGTTCATCACGAAGGCTTTCTTCGCCGCCTTGGTATAGTTGATATTCTTGAACCAGTAGCCGATGAGGAGGTAAGAGCAGAGGCCAACCCCTTCCCAGCCGATGAACATGATCACGTAGTTGGCGCCCATCACGAGGAGGAGCATGGAGAACACGAAGAGGTTGAGGTAAGCGAAGTAGCGGCCGAAGTGCTCGCGCTTCTCCTCATGCATGTAGGAGGTCGAGTACACGTGGATGAGGAAGCCCACGCCGGTGATGATCAGCAGGAAGACCGAAGTCAGCTGGTCAACCTGGAAGGCGAAGGGGATCTTCAGGGAGGCTACGTTGATGAAGTCGAAAAAGGTCACGGTGCCGAAATCCCGGTTCAGAAAGATCATCAGTGAGATGACGAAGGAGCCGAGCACCGTACCGCTGCCGATCAGTCCCACAAGGCCATGCGAAAGGGCTTTGCGTCCAAGGCCGTTGATGAGGAAGCCGAGGAAGGGAAGCAGCGGGATTAAGAGATACAAATTTTTCATTATTCAGTTTTGGACCATTGACCACAGACGACAGACCACCGAATCGACCGTCCTTGGTCTGTGGTCTTTTGTCCGAGGTCCGTTTAATGTTTCAGTCGGTTCAAAAAGTTCACATCCACCGAATGCGTATTGCGGTAGAGCATCACGATAATGGCCAGGCCCACGCTCACTTCAGCAGCAGCCACCACCATGATGAAGAATACGAACAGTTGTCCATCCGCGCCCGCGGTGGGATTGGCGGCCGCGTTGGCCAGGTGGTGCATCTTCGAAAACGCCACCAGCAGCAGGTTCACCGCATTGAGCATCAGCTCAATGCACATGAAGATGATGATGGCATTTCTGCGGGTCAGCACCCCGATGATCCCGATCACGAACAGGGCAATGGACAGGAATATGTAATAGTTAATTGGCATCTGGCTTTAATTCGAGAATTAGCGAATTCGAGAATTAGCTAATGTGGTCGTTTTTATTTTCAATCGGTCTTCTTTGCTCCCTGCAAAATCACTATTGTAATGCTTCTCGCTTCCTCTCTCATTAGCTCATTTTCGAATTCTCGAATTAGCTAATTGCAACGCGATTAGTCTTTCTTTCCGATCACCACCGCTCCCACCATGGCGGAGAGGAAGAGGATCGAGCTCACTTCAAAGGGCACTACATAATCGTTGAACAGCACTTTGCCGAGGGTCTGGATCAGGCCGATGTCGCCGGTTCCCAGCTCGGTCATGGTTCTTTCGGTATTGCGCAGGGCGGCTACCAGTACCAGCAGGAGGCTGCCACCCGAAACGGCGCCGGCCAGCTTCAGCCATTTGTTCTTCTGCGGCTCGGTATCCTTGTTCAGGTTCATGAGCATGATCACGAAGAGGAAGAGGACCATGATGGCGCCGGCATACACGATCAGGTTCACGATGGCCAGGAACTGGGCGTTCAGCAAAATATAATGTCCGTAAATGATGAAGAAGGTCAGGATCAGCCAGAGCACGCTATACCCGGGGTTCTTGCTTGTGATCACCATGAGAGCGCTGAAAACGGCGGCTACCGCCAGCACCCAGAACAATATTTCAGTAATATTCATTCGTGCAGTTGGTTCTTAGTTGGTTTGCTTGGCGATGGAGCCTTTGGCTTTCTCGTATCCTTCGGGGTCGGTCTTCGGGTTCGGGATCAGGAGGTCTTCCTTATCATAGATGAATCCCTTCCGGGCGTAA